>CAZNSL010000091.1:0-11192 GCA_964574975.1 uncultured Alcaligenaceae bacterium
GGTGGACGACGCCCTTTTGGTGGGCCGCGTCCAGCGCTAGCGCCAGCTTGCGGACGAGCGGGACGATCTTCCGGTCCGCCATCGGCTCCGCCCGCTCCTTGAGGAGCGCCGCCAGCGACTTGCCGGCGACGTAGGCCATGACGATGTAGTCGCAGTCGCCGTCCTGGCCGACCTCGTGTACCGGGCAGAGGTTGGGGTGCTGGAGAGTGGCCGCGGCTCGCGCCTCGCGCAGGAACCGCTCGCGGTCGGCCGGGCTGGCGAGGACGCCCGGCCGCGGCACCGTGAGGGCCACCTCGCGGTCGAGTTGCGGGTCGCGGGCGCGGTAGACCCGACCGAAGCCGCCTTCGCCGAGCAGGCCCAATATCTCGAATCGGCCGACCGCGGCCGGCAGTGGTTCGCGCACCGACTCGTCCGCCGGTCCGGGGACGAAGCTACCGGTGCGGACGCTTTCGCGCGACACGGACGTGTCGGCAGCCGCGGGTGGGCGGCGAGCGCGGGCGTTGCCGCTCGGCGGGACCGGGTCGGGTGCGGGCATCGTAACCTTCCGCGTCCGAATGTGCGGGATGTCCCGATAGCGTATTCAACGGCAAATGCGCGCGCACGCGGACATCTACGGATCGTCGATTGAATGTTTGAGGGGGAGACGCCGCCCCAACCAGGCGCGTCAGGGTGCTGTGGGCAGTTCCTTCACCTCGACCTTACGGAACCACACGATCTGATGCGCCGCCGGCGCGAAGGGGTGGCGGAATTGAAGGCCGATGTGCCCCGAATCCCACTTCTTGCCGGCGTCATCGTAGTTGACCACCTCCTCGCCGTTGACCTTCACCGTGCAGTGGAAGCCACGAACGATCAACTCTACCGTGACCCACGCGCCCGCCTGCAACCGCTTGGTCGGGACCGACACGGCGTCCTTGTGTTCATCGACCCGGAGCGAGCCAGTGAATGCATGCAGGTTGCCATCCTTGGCCGCGCCGATCTGCACCTGGTAGCCCTTGGCGATAATCGCCGAGAAGGGCGCACGCGCGACGAGGCCACCTCCGCCCAGCGCGCCGCCACCCTGCTCGTTGAACTTGCACTCGACCCGGACGTGGATGTCGCGGAAGTCGCCGCGCTCGGTGAACAGCACGTTTGGCGGGTGCTTCGAATTGCACGTCAGCGCCCCGTCCTCGACGGACCACGGCACCTCGCCCAGGCTGGAGTGAACCTTCCAGCCGGTCAGGTCCTTGCCGTTGAACAGCGGCGTGAAGCCGTCGTCCGGTGCTGCGATCGGCTTCGGTTCCGACTTCGGCTTCGGCTTCGGCTTCGACTTCGATGGTGGCTTCGGCGTCGACTTCGGCGTCGCTTTCGGCGGCGGCACGATTCGGCACTTCGGCAACGCCTTCGCTAGCTTCCTCAGGCCCTCGTCGGTCGCGTTGGTCGCGCTGACGTCCACGGCTGTGAGGCCGGTGCGGACGCTGAGGAAGCCCAGCGAGCGGTCGGTGACCGTCGTTGCTCGGAGGACGACCGTCCGAATCGTTGGGATCGTCGTCAGCTTCTCCACGGTCGCGTCGCCGATCGCAGTCTCGGCCAGGTCCGCCGTCGCCGTGCCGGAGCGCCGCAGCCAGTCCAACATCGGGCCGCTGTTCGCGTCGGTCAGGTTCTTGCAGCCGGCGGCTCGAACCTCCGTCACCCGGACGCCGGCCTTCGGCAACTCGTCAGCCGTGCGGACGGCCCGCGGCGGTTGCTCGCCGAACTGCACCGTCACTGGAATCCCGAGCGCGAGCGCCCAGCGGGCGAACTCGTCGTCGGGCGTCTCGGTGGGCGGCGGCGGCGACGGCGGCGGCGACACGTCGGTGACGCTGGCCGCCTTGCCCGCCCGACCGACGGTGACGCGGAATGTGCGGAACGGCTTGCCGTCGCGCATGGCGACCAGATCGTGCGTTCCGGCCGCCAAGTCGACCGGCTTCGCCAGGGCCAGGGCACCGATCGGCGCACCGTCGAGGGCGAAGCTCAACGACCTGTCTGTGAGGTCCAGAGTCGTGTCGATGAGGACTCCCGGCGTCGGTACGCGCGCGAGGAGGGCGATGCCACTGACGAGAGCGAAGAGCGCGGCGACCCCGGCCCCCGCCACCCACGCCCGCCGGTGCGGTTGCCGCGGCTTGCGCACCGCCGTGACTCCGGCAGCCGGTGCCGTCGGCGGTACGTCGAACGTCAGCTCGGCGAACAGTTGTGCATCTGCCGACGCAGTCGTGGCGTCAGCGGACGGGTCGCGTTCGCATTCGGCCAGGGCGGCGGCGAACTCGCGCATGTCCGCATATCGGGCCGCCGGGTCCTTGGCCATCGCCCGTTGGCAGACCGCCTCCAGCCGTGGGTCCACGCCCGGCCGCACCTGCGACGGCGGAACCGGCTCCACGTGCAACACCTGCCCGATCACGTCGCCCACGGTGCCGATGAACGGCCGCCGGCCAGCCAGCAGTTCGTACAGAATGACGCCGAGCGAGTAAACGTCGGCGAGTGGGCCGACGGTCTTGGTGTCGCCGCGGGCCTGCTCCGGCGACATGTACGCCGGCGTGCCGATGATCGCGCCGTCGTGCGTCAGCTCGGCCTCGCCCGGCTGCGCCCGCCGGGCCAGGCCGAAATCGGTGACGACCAGTTCCTTGCGGTCGCGGTCGTACAGGACGTTGGCCGGCTTCAGATCGCGGTGAACGATGCTCTTCTGGTGCGCCGCGTCGAGGGCCAGCGCCAGCTTGCGCACCATGGTGATGACCAGCTTGTCCGGCAGCGGCTCCTTCTGGCCCTTCAGGATCGACGCGAGCGATTGGCCCGGCACGTAGGCCATCACGATGTAGTCGCGCTCGCCGTCCTGGCCGACTTCGTAAACCGGGCAGAGGTTCGAGTGCTGAAGTGTGGCGGCCGCCCGCGCCTCGCGCAGGAACCGCTCGCGGTCGTCCGGGTCGCTGAGGATGCCCTCGCGCGGGACCTTGAGCGCGACCTCGCGGCCGAGCTGCGGATCGCGGGCGCGGAACACGTGGCCGAACGACCCTTCGCCCAACAGCTCCAGGACCTCGAACCGGCCGACCGCGGTGGGCAGGGGTTTCCGCTTGGCTTTGCGACCCGACCCATTGGTGGGGCCGCCGACGTTGGTCCGCGCTTGCGAGGCGGCGGTGTCGGTGGGGTTCGACCGGCGGCGGTCGCGGATGTCGCGGAACACCTCGAGGACGACCGACTCCAAGCCGGGGAAGCGCGGCTTGTACTCGGCCGAACGCACCGCCTCGCCGCGACGGGCACGGGCCTCGACCTCGACGACCAGAAGCGACCGGAATAGGACCACGCGCTCGGGGCCGGTCTCCGCGCCCAGGTAGTCTTCGAGTCGCGGGGTGCCCCCTGTCTGCCACTCGGCCGCGAAGCGGTCGCAAGCGGTGGCATGCAGAGGAACGTGATCCGATGCGGACATCGCGCCTCTCCGGGCGTGAGGGGGAACGAACGATCTTCGTTAGGCTATCAAATGGCACGCGTTCCCGCACGCGAACATCGGAGTTTCGACGGCCGAACGCCGACGGTGGCGTCGTTACTCCGCCACTGCCTCGTCGGGGATCGGCGGCGGGCTGACCAGGAACACCGGACAGTGCGCTTCGCGCAGGATGTACTCCGTCGCCGCGTCGAGCTTGACGTTGGCCGCCAGGGCCTGCCGACCGAGGATGATCGCGTCGCTCTTCGCCTCCTTGGCGATCTGCACCAACTCCGCCGCGTAGTCGGCCGGCAGCGGGTGGATCGACACCTCGCGCCCCAGGTTGCTCGCCCGCTCGTGGTCGGTGCGCAACACCGCCGGGGCCGCGTCCGGGCCGGGGACGTACGCCAGGTCCAGCACGACGGCCGGGTCGAGCATCGTCAGCACGCCGCTAAAGAGATCGCTGCCGGCCCGCGAGCCGTCGTGGACCAACAGCACGCGGTCGATGCCGACGCCGGCCGCCCGCAACTCGGCGACGGTACGTGCCTGCCGCTCGCTCAATTTCGGGATGCGCGACCCACCGGCCAGGTCGAGGTACACGTCGCGGTCGCGTCTCAGCAGTCGCACGGTCAAGGGCTTCGGCTCGGCGGCGGTCAGGTTCATCCAGTACAGGGCGACCTGGTCGAGCTGCACGTCGGCGGCGTACTTGTTCGACGCACCGAGGACCAGCTCGTTGGCGTTCAGCTCCAGGGCGGTGCGCAGCACGGCGTGCAGCGGGTTGTTGGTCGGCACGATGATCGGCTTGACCTTCTTGCCCGCCTTCTCGGCCCGCTCGACCACGGCCGTCATCAGCTCCTGGTCGTACTTATCCATGTCGTGCCGCACCTCGGTCGAGCCGTCGTCAGGCACCACCTTCGCCGTCATCACGACCACGCCGGTCGTCTCCGGGTCGGTCTCGGCGAGTGCCTTTTCGAGCATGAACAGGTTGTGCGGCGAGCGGATGGCGACCAGTTTGGTGTACTTCCGGTCGACGCCGAGTTGCTCGGCCGTGATCGCCTCGCTCGACTTGACGCTGAACTGCTCCAGGTGGTGGTGCCCACCGGGGCCGGCCGCCCGTTTGCGGTTGACCCGCTCCGAAATCGAGAAGACGGTCAGGAACGCGGCCGTGAACGCCAGCCCGCCGACCGTGGCAACCTCCTTGGTGAACAGGTTGGCCAGGGCCGACACGAACAGCACTAGGAAGATGGCGATCAGGCCGACCGGCAACTCCTTGCCGTTGCCGAGCGGCACGTTGAACGGCACGCGGTACTCGCGCGGCAGGTCCGGCCGGCGGAAGCGCAGGATGGTCATCGACAGCGTCATGAACACGAAGCTCCAGACGACGCCGAAGGCGTACGCTTCGCCCAGGATCAACACGTCGCCGCGGCTCAGCAGGATCGTGACGATCTGGAGGGCCAGAATCATCCGCAGGATGCGGTAGGTGGTGCCGTACTTGGGGTGCGGCTTCTGGAGCCACTCCGGCAGCACGCCGTCCTCGGCCACGCGGTTCAAGACGCCGTTGGAGCCGAGGATCGCGGTGTTGACCGCCCCGGAGAGGATCAGACTGCCGACGACGACGACGAAGGCGTTGAGCGCGACCCTGGCCCAGTTCGGCCCGACGAAGTTCATCGCCAGCCCGCCGATCAGGTTGTCGGCGTACTCGCTCATGCGCACCGAGTCCGGGATGATCATCACCGCCATAAACGAGATGGAGACCGTCAGGAACACGCTGAAGAAGAACACGACCAGCGCGGCCTTCTTGAAGTTCGGCAGCTTCGGCGACTCGACCTCGCGGTACACCTGCGCCAGCGTCTCGTAGCCAGACATCGACAGGATCGAGTGCCCGAACGCGATCGCCAGACCGAAGAGACCGAAGAACGACCACCACGTGGTCGGGTGGCGCAGCTTCTCCTGCGCCGACTCGGAGAGGATCCTGTCGAGGAAGCCGATCGGGTCGGCCTGGTGGCCCGTCGCCTTGTCGATCCGCGGCACCATCTGGCCGGTGGCCGGGTTCACGTCGTACTTCTTGCCGAGGTCGATCTGCGTCGGCGGTAGCACCCGCTTGGCCGGCACCTGGTAGATCGTGACCAACCCCCAGCCGAAGACGACGACGGCCATGACCGCGGTGGCGATCATGATCTTGAACGCCTTGTCGCTGGACTCGTGGACGCCGAGGATGTTCTGCCGGTAGAAGTAGACGGTCGCGCCGACGGCGATGGCCACGGCCCCGAGGGCCTTGATGTTCGCCACCGTATCCGGCTGGGGCATGGCGAAGCCGACGAGCTTGTGGATCTCGAACCACAAGCTGACGAGGTACTGCCCGGCTGTAACGCTGGAGATCGGGCCGGTGAGGATGTAGTCGAAGATCAGCGCGCTGACGGCCAATTTGCCCATGAAGCCGCCCATGGCCTCGCGGACGACCTTGTAGACGCCGCCGCGGACGAACATGGCGCAGCTCTCGATGTACACCGAGCGCACGCAGAAGGAGAAGAGCATGACGGCGAGGATCAGCCACGGGGCGGCCGGACCGATCGACTGCTCGACGATGCCACCGATGTAGTAGGCGGTACTAGCGAGGTCGCACAGGACGACGGCGGCGGTACGCCAGTACGAGATGAAGGAGAACATCACGCTGCCGACGACGATGATCTGCGTGGCCCGCCGCAGGGAACCGGAGCGGCGCGAGCTGTCGTCGGGGGAAGGGGCAGCAGTCGTCGAGTCGGACATGCGGGTGCGTCGACCGGGATGCGCCGGGGTCGGTGACAGCGGGCGACGTGCCCGGCAGCCCGCGGCGGGGCGTGCCGGAGATTGTACCCCCGTCCGAGGGGGATGCAATGTTGCCGAGGAGAAGAGGCGACGTGGAGGAGGGGATCAGACCACCAAAATCAGGCACGCTCCCCGGCTACAGAAGCCATATCGTCCGCCGATAAGAGCGGTTCGCCAAGCCGTGTTGCCCCTAGCCCTGCCAGTAGGCCGGCAGGTCGGGCAGCGTGGCGCGGAGGATTTCGAGCACGGCCTTCCGATCGTCGGCGGACAGGTGTGCGAAGTCGGCCGACGTGTCCTTACCCGTCAGAACCTCGTGCAGGCGCTTCAGGGTCGCACCCTTCACGTCCGTGGGGAGTGCCGCGAAGGCCTTCGAGTAGACGAGGTAGCTGCACGGGTATTTGAATAGCCGCGTCTTCAAGTCGAACTGGCGGAGCGACCGGCCACTCCGGTCGAACGGGCCGCGCGCCGCGAACTCCCGGGCGAAGTCCGACGTGCCCGCGACGGGGCCGTCCAGCTTCGCCTCACGGCTAAACAAGAGGTACTTCGCCAGCCGGTTCCCCGCGGTCTCGATCCGCCGGGTCACGCTGTCCCACGTCGTACCCGCAGGTTCGCCGAGCGATTTATTGATGCCGTCCTGGTAGTACCGGGCCTGGCGAGCCTCGATCATGGCTCGCGCGAGGAGCGTGTGGCATTCGGTCTGGTGCTCGAGAACGAGCAGCGCGACGAGATCGCTGTGCGGGGTGAGGTATTTCGCCACCGCGAACCGCGACGAAAGGTCGGTCACGTTCTGCCCGTCCTCGCTTCCCTCGGCCCGCGGGCCTTTCGCGGTCGCCGGCATCGCGTTGCCCATGTGGACCTGCTTTCCGTGCGTGCCGGTGACGTACCACCCTCCCCACCGCTCGGCGAACGGGCTCGTGTGGTTCGTATGGTGCGACCCGGCCGAAAGAATCGGTTGTCCGTGGCGGTCGGTGACTACGGAGCGGACGAGATGGCCCGGCACGCCGCCGGTCGCGGACGTGGCGTGGCAGATCAGGCAGGTGTCCGTCTGCCGGGTGAACTGGGGCTTCGCTTCGGGCCGCTGGTCGAGGGTGTAGAACGCGGTGCCGAGGGCCGTATCCGCGGCGGAAACCTCGATCAAGTCGCCGTGCTGGCAGTAGCCGACGTACACGTCGTCGTTGAAGTAGATGGCGCGGGGCGTCTCGGGCGCGATCCGCTGCCGCTGGAGGCTCGTCTTCGAGTACACGAGAACTTGCGACGACCGCGGGACGTTCAGGGCGGTGAGCAGGGTGGGGAGATAGCCCTGGCCGTCGGCGTAGACGAGCGGCGACTTCCCGGCGGCAATCCGCGTCTGAAGATCGGCCACGGCGTTGTCCGCCTTCGCGTCCTTGTAATTGATCGGCTCGCGGTTGAAGTCATCGGCCGCAGCCGCGACCGCGGCGATGGCGACACACGCGATCCACGTATAGCTCCGGAACACGATCGATCCCCGGGGAAGGGGCGAAGCGGCGGGTTGCGGGCGGGGCGGCGATTCGAGCGAGAATCCACCACCAGGAATTATACTTGTTTCGACAACTGTCGTCCAGACTAATACATCACTTCGATTCGAGCGGTGTCACTTCGACGCCCTCGAAGTGGGCCGTGCCGCCCTCGGCCCGCAGGCGGAACTCCGGCAGCTTCGGCGGGCCGGCATCCGACCAGCCGCCCAGCCACGTCTTGTTGCACCGCGCGTACCATCGGCCGTCAACGCGCTCGACCTCCAGCGTGGCGAACTGCGGCTCGCCGTCGTCGCCGTCCGTGGATACCGGCACCAGCGGCGTCTCCGGCTCGAACGCGCCGTCGTCCGACGCGCGCCGGCCGACCTGTACGCCCGCCGCGGTCAGCCGTAACACCAGCCGCGACTCGCCCGGTGGTTGGATGGCGAAGTGCAGTTCCACCGCGCTTGCCTTGTGCCGATCGACCCCGACCGTCAGGCGGTAATCGCCCTCCACCGGGATCGGCCGGCGGATCGTGCCGCGGCCGGTCAGGACGCTCGACTTCTCCGCGTTTACGTCGGGCTTCCACAGTCCGTCGATCGTCTTCCACGAGCCGAATTCGGTGGGCCGGAACAGCTCCACCGGCGGACCGGCGTCCTCGGTCGGCGGCGGCTGACTCGGCCCCGGCTGCGCCAGCCATACGGCGAGTGCTGCACCTGCGGCGAGTACGACTGCCGCCGCGCCCCCCAGCCGCCAAACCCGCCCCGCCGGCTTCGGAGGTTTCGACGGCTTCGTTTGCGGTACGTCCCCTGCCAGGAGTGCGTCGATGCGGGCAATCAACTCGTCGTAGGTCTGCGGCCGATCGGCCGGATCGCTGGCGGTCATCGCCTGGACGAACGCCAGCGACCGCGCCGAGACGCCGGTCGCCGCCTCGACGCTGCCGGCCGACTTCGCCTTCACCAGGTCCAACAGGCTGCCGCTGCCGAACGGCGACTTGCCCGTCAACATCTCGTAGGCGGTGACGCCGAGGGCGTAGATGTCGGCCCGCAGGTCGGCGGCCGCCCCGCCGAACTGCTCCGGGGCCATGTACAACGGCGTGCCGACGACCAGGCCGCTCTGCGTCAGGCGCACGTCGTGATCGGTCGGCCCGTGGACGACGGCCAGGCCGAAGTCGGTCACTTTGACCATCGGCACGCCGGGCGGCAGCGGGTAGCCGGTCGGCGGCGGCGTCAGGAACAGGTTGCCCGGCTTCACATCGCGGTGGACGACGCCGGCCGCCGCCGCGTGACTCAGCCCGGCCGCCGCCTGCCGGATCACCTGCCAGACGAACGCCTCGTCTCCGGCCGGGCCGCCGGCGAGCCGTTGGTCGAGCGTCTCGCCGTCGAGCAACTCCATCGTGTAGTAAACGAGGTCGCCGTGCCGGCCGCAGTCGTAGGCGGTGACGATGTTCGGATGCCGCAGCCGGGCCACCGCTTTGGCCTCGCGCAGGAACCGCGCGGTGGTCGTCTCCGGGTCGTGCCGGCCGAGCTTGACGGTCTTGAGCGCGACGATGCGATCCAGCGCGGTCTGGCGAGCGCGGTAGACGACGCCCATCGCCCCGCTGCCGAGGACGCCCTCGACGACGTGGCCGGGCAGTTCGGTCCCGGCGGCCAGGGCGTCCTCGCCCGGCCCCGGCTCCACCGGCCCGGCGACCGTCTCCCGGTCGTCGCCGCGGAAGGTCACGGCGTCGCCCCTTCCTTGGCGAGCTGGTCGAGTTGTTCGGTCATCCCCTTGATCGAGGGGCGGTCGGAGGCGTACGCGCCGACGTAGGCGAAGCGCACCTGGCCTTGCTTGTCGAGGATGTAGGTGGACGGCTTGGCCAGCGAGCCGCGGATGCCGAGCTTATCGACGGCCACGAAGTCCGGGTCGAGCAGGATACGGAACGGCACGGCGGCGTTGTCGGCCTTGACCTGGCCGTCGGCGAGCAGCTTGCCGAGGTGTTCCTTCGGGCCGGGGAAGACCATCAGTACCTCGGCGTCGCGCTTGGCGAACTCGGCGTGATTGCGCACCAGCCGCGACAGTTGCGCCGAGCAGAACATGCAGATGCTGCCGTTGTAGCCGCGAGTGAACACCAGCACGACGTTCTTCTTGCCGCGGTAGTCCGCCAGGCTGACCGGCTTGCCGTCCGCGTCGATGAACGCCAGCGGCACCTGATCGGCCGATACCTGGGCGTTGGGGGCAACTTTGTCGTGGAACTGGCGAGCGGCCAGTTCGTTGACCGACAACTCACCTCCGGTGGTGTACAGGTACGCCGCCGCAGCCCCGACGCCGGCGACCAGGACCAGCGCGACGACGGCCAACGTGCGGCGGCGCAACATGGTGACTCCTCCTGTCTTCGACCCCTCCCCGTCGCGAACTGGGGACGCGCTACGCCGCCTCCGCCGGGGCCGGGAACTGCCGGCACAGGTCGCGCACGCCGCCGCGGACGCGCTCGCGCACCGCCGCGTCGTCCGGGGCCGCCAGCACCTCCGCGATCCAGCCGGCCACACGCTTCATCTCCGCGGCCTTCATGCCGCGCGTCGTCAACGCCGGCGTACCGATGCGAACGCCGGACGGGTCCAGGGGCGGGCGCGAGTCGAACGGGATCATGTTCTTGTTGACCGTGATGCCGGCCGCATCCAGCGCCGCCTCCGCGATCTTGCCGGTCACGCCCTTCGAGGCCACGTCCACCAGGATCATGTGGTTGTCCGTGCCGCCGCTGACGACGCGGAAACCCGCCGACGCCAGACCGTCGGCCACGACCTTCGCGTTGGCCACCACATCTTGGATGTACGCCGCGAACGATGGTGACAGCGCCTCGCCGAACGCGACGGCCTTCGCGGCGACGACGTGCATCAGCGGGCCGCCCTGGACGCCGGGGAATACGGCCGAGTTCACCTTCTGGCCCCACGCCTCCTTGCAGAGGATGAAGCCGGAGCGCGGGCCGCGCAGCGTCTTGTGGGCCGTCGAGGTCACGAAGTCGGCGACCGGCACCGGGTCGGGGTGCAGCTTCGCCGCGACCAGGCCGGCGACGTGGGCCATGTCCACCATGAACAGCGCCCCGGTCTCGCGGGCGATCTCGCCGAAGCGGTCGAACTCGATGAAGCGCGGGTAGGCGCTCGCACCGGCGAGAATCATCTTCGGCTTGTGTTCGCGGGCCAGGGCGGCGACGGCGTCGTAGTCGATCCGCTCGGCGTCGCGGGTGACGCCGTAGTGGACGAACTTGAAGTACTTGCCGGAGAAGTTGAGCCGCATGCCGTGGGTGAGGTGCCCGCCGTGGGCGAGGTCCATGCCGAGGACGGTGTCGCCGGGCTGGAGCGCCGCGAGGAACACGGCCATGTTGGCCTGTGCCCCGGAGTGCGGCTGCACGTTGGCCCGCTCGGCTCCGAAGAGTTTCCGCACGCGGTCGATGGCGATCGTCTCGACGACATCGACGTATTCGCAGCCGCCGTAGTAGCGCTTGCCGGGAT
>CAZNSL010000092.1:0-11132 GCA_964574975.1 uncultured Alcaligenaceae bacterium
CGAGGAACCTGCGGTAACCGGCCGCGGACCCGGCCGCGAACCGTTCCAGTTCGACCTCCATCGCCTTAGCGTCTGCGTGTAGGTCGAGGATGGTGCCGTCGTCGTAGAAGCAGCGCCACTGGGGGTCGAGTGGAATCAGGTCGAGGTAATCGGCGAGGTCGTGGTCGGCTTCGGCGAAGATGCGTTCGAGGACGGCCGGCACCGTCAGTATCGTCGGCCCCAAGTCGAAGCGGTAACCGCCCTGTTGCAACACTGCGGCCTTGCCGCCGAGCCAGTCGTTCGCCTCGAACAGTGCAACGGAGTACCCGCGGGCCGCGAGCGTACAAGCTGCGGCCAGGCCGCCGAGTCCCCCACCGATCACGCCGATGCGGTCCGTCATGTCGATCTATGCTCCTCAACCGGCGTACTCCGGCACCGCTAGCGTACTTGGCACTTCGATCCACGTCCGCCCGATGCCGAAGTCGTCGAGCAGTAGCCGTGCGGTGATGCGGGCCGACTCGAAGATGACCGGCAGCCCACTACCGGGGTGCGTGCCGCCACCCACGAGGTACAGTCCGTCCACATCGTCGAAGCGATTGCGCGGTCGGAGGTGCAGCATTTGGCCGAGGTTGTGCGCCAAGCTGAACGTCGTCCCTCGGTAACACGCGAACTCGTCGCGCCAGTCGTCGGGCGTCACAATCTTTTCCGACACGATTCGCCTGCGTAGGTCGTCGAGTCCAAGCCGTGCTTCGAGTTGACGGAGAACGACCGTGCGGAACCGATCGCGTTCCGAGCGCCAATCGACGTTTACTGTATCGTGCGTTACTGGGACGAGAACGTACAGGGTACTCCGGTTGGGCGGGGCGAGCGATGCGTCGGTGACGCACGCGTTCTGCACGTACAGTGACGGGTCGGCCGAAAGCACATGAGCGCGTTCGATGTCGCGCAGGTTGCGCTCGTAGTCGCGGGCCATGTAGATCGTGTGGTGCGCCAAACCGTCGTACAGTCCGTCGATGCCGAGGTAGAGCATGAACGTCGAGCAGGAAAAACGCTTACGCTCGATGGCAGCGTCCGACCAGCGGCGACGCAGACGGTTGGGGATCAGGCGGCGGGCGGCAGCCGCGAAGTCGGCGTTCATCACCACTGCGTCGGCGGCGTACCGCGTACTCGATGTTCGGATGCCGACGACCCGCCGGCCCGCGAATTCCAGACCTGTCACGTCGGCATTCAGTTCGAGCGAAACTCCCATCTCTTCGGCGATGTTGGCCATCCGCTCCATGACGGCCGAGCAACCGCCGACCGGGTGGAAGACGCCGTGCTCGTACTCGAGGAACGACAGGATCGAGAACAGGCTGGGACAGTTGAAGGGCGACATGCCCAGGTACTTCGCCTGAAACGAGAACGCAAGTCGCACGCGTGGGTCGCGGAAGTATCGGCCGAGTTCCGCGTCGAGCGACAACCACGGTCGCAGGATCGGCAACATCTTCAGCAGCGGCAACGTCAGCACCGAGCGCCAACCGGGAAAGTGAGTCTCCAGCGAGGGCTGGAAGCGAGCGAGTTTTTCGCGGTTGTCGGCGAGGAAGCGTCGCAGGTTGGCGGCGTCCGATGGCGACAACCTGGCGACCTCTGCCTCGAGCCTACGCACGTTCGGCGACGCCAGTATGTCGCCGCCCGCGCCGAAGACGAGATGGTACTGCGGGTCGAGCCGGATCATCGGCAGTTCGGCGTCGAAGTCACGGCCAATCGCCTGGAAGATGCGTCGCAGTGCGAGCGGGAACAGGAAGAACGTCGGTCCCGCATCGAAGCGGAATCCGTCCGTCTCGATGGCGGAGGTGCGGCCGCCAACTCCGCCACGGCGCTCGAGCAGCGTGACCGAAACACCGGCTCGGGCGAGCAGCAGCGCGGACGCCAACCCGCCCGGCCCGGCCCCGATGATCACGACCTTCTTGGACATACGGCTCCAAGCCCGCGGCCCGTCGGTTTGCTATGCAGATGATAGTGAGTCGCGCGCCACCGCGACAATCGAAGGATACCCGTCATGACCACCGACGAACTCCGTGCGGCCATCGATGTCGTGCCGCGTGTCCGGTTGGCCTACCTGCCGACGCCACTCGACGAGGCACCACGTTTTGCGGTCAAGGTCGGCAACGTGCGCGTCTGGCTGAAGCGCGACGACTGCACCGGCCTGTTCTTCGGCGGCAACAAAGCCCGTCACAACGAGTTTTTGATGGCCGACGCGCTCCACACCGGCTGCGATGTGATCGTCTGGGGGGCCGGCGCACAGTCGAACAACTGCCGGCAGACCGCTGCGGCGTGCGCGAAACTCGGCCTGGAGTGCCGATTATTCCTCAGCCGCGGAACGTGGAACACGCAGTTGACCGGCAACCTATTGCTGCACCACCTCACCGGGGCGCGGGTCGAACTGGTCGATGTCGAGATGGGGCCGGAACTCGAAGCGCTGCTTGCCGCCAAGGCTAACGAGTTGGCGAATCGCGGTCGAAAGCCATACGTCTGGGACCGGTCGCGCGTGGTTCCGCTCGCGGCCGTGAGTTACGCCCTCTGCATGGCCGAAATCGCAGACCAGTGCCGCGAACGCGACATCGAGCCGGCGGCTGTGTACGTCTCGTCGTCCGGCTCGACGGGAGCGGGGCTGATCCTTGGCGCGAAGCTACTCGACCTTGCGTGGCCGGTGCGGTGCATTGCGTACCATCGCTGGCCGTGGGACGTGCGTCAGGAGTTGTCGCAGGTCGTATGCGACGCCGCGCGGTGGATCGGCGCGGATGTCGAGGTGCCGCCGGCCGCAATCGAGTACGACACCGGTTTTATCGGCACCGGCTATGGTAAGGTCAGCCCGGAAGGCCGCGAGGCGACGCGGTTGTTGGCGACAACCGAGGGCGTGTTGCTCGACCCGGTGTACTCCGCCAAGGCGATGGCGGCGCTGATCGACGATGTCCACACCGGCCGCGTCCCGTCCGGTTCGGACGCGATCTTCGTCCACACCGGCGGCACACCGATTGTGTTCGCCTACGGCGAGGAGATGTTGGACTGACGATAACGTTCGGCGACCCACAACAACTGCCGGGCCAACCCGTGGAGGAGCTTCACCTCCTGGTCCGTCGGCCCGGCGCGGCCGATCAATTGCCGGACGGCGTGCATGAGTGGGTCGGCCTTGTCGCCATAGAGGAAATGAACCGCCGTCAAGGCTTCGCGCAAATGCTCGAATGCCCGTTCCTGAGCCGCGAACGGGGCGGGCGACTCGACCGGAGCAGGTGCGGCTACGGTCTTGTGCAGTTCGTAGAGGCAAACGACAACCGCCTGTGCCAAATTCAGAGCCGGATACGTCGGGTCGGCTGGAATGTGGATGAGCGCGTGACAACGGGCCACTTCCTCGTTAGTCAGCCCGCTCGGCTCGGGGCCGAAGACGAGTGCCGCCGGCCCGGAAGCAACGGCAGCGGCAACGCGCGTCAGGATCGCATCCGGCTGCCCGGCCACCTGGTCGCGGTAGAGGCCGCCAATCCGCGCCGACGTGCCAACGACCAGGATGCAATCGGCGACCGCCTCGTCGAAGGACGGCACGACTTGGGCTGCGTCGAGGATGGCTTCGCCGTGCGTTGAGACGCGGCGGGACTCGCGGTCATTCTTGCCCGCGACCGGATCGACCAGCACGAGATCGCGCAGGCCGAAGTTGCGCATCGCCCGCGCCGTCGCGCCGAGGTTCGACGCGATCTGCGGTCGGACCAGGACGACACGGCAACGGGTCAGGTCGTTCACGCCTTGACCGCCCCGCCGGCGCGCTCCAACGCCAGACGTCGGATGCCCTGCAAGTCGAGTTTGCCGGTACCCAGGACCGGCAACTCCGGCACCGCCACGAAATCGCGCTCGTCCGGTTGCCACAAGTTCGGCAGCCCAACGTCGCGGAGTTGGTCGAGCAACTGCCGAAGGCTCATGCCCGGCAGCGGCAGGTACAAGACCACCAGTCGTTCGCCCCGCTTCGGATCCGGGACCGCTGTGACCGCCAGCACGCGATCCGCGGTGCCGAGGATTTTGTGGAGGTGTTCCTCGATCAGTTCCAGCGGAACCATTTCGCCGCCGATCTTCGCGAAGCGCGATAACCGGCCGGTGAGCGTCACGAAACCGTCGGTATCCATGCGGCCCATGTCGCCCGTGATGTACCAGCCGGCGTACATCGCCTTGCAGTTCAGGTCTTCGCGACCGAGGTAGCCCTTCATCATGTTCGGGCCGGTGACGAGTAGCAGTCCTTCCTCACCGGGCAACTTGGGCGCAAACGTGTCGGGGTCGGCGATCCGCCAGGCGACGCCCGGTAAGGGGTGGCCGATCGTGCCGATCTTGCACGAGACCTGATGGACGCGGTTGACTTCCACGTCCGGGATATTGACGCTCACGACGGGCGACAGTTCCGTGCAGCCGTAGCCTTCGAGCGGTTGAACGCCGAATTTCGCCTTGAACTCCTGGATCAGGTCCGGCGGCAACTTCTCCGCACCGCATACGAGAAGGCGCATCGTCTTGAAGTCTTCGGGCTGACAGCGCCGCAGGTACATCCGGAGGAATGTGGCGGTCGCGGCCATCAGCGTGCATCCGTGCGTGCGGCACAGTTCACCGACTTCTTTGGCGGCCCGCGGGTCCGGGTGGTACAGGGCCGTCGCACCCGCCAGCAAGGCCCCCCACATCGTCACCGTGTATCCGAAGCTGTGGAAGAACGGCAGGATACCGAGGACGCGGTCGCGCTTGCCGAGCTGCACGTAGTCTGCGAACGCCTCGACGTTGGACGCGATGTTGCCGTGCGTCAGCACGATGCCCTTCGGCTCGCCGGTCGATCCGCTGGAGAAGATGACCGTGCAGGTGTCCGACGACCGGTGCCAGGACAACCCGAGAATCCGGTCGAGGAGCCAGCCCGGTAGGAACTTCACTTTGAGGTAAGCGGACTTCTTTTGCTTCGGCGTGATCTCGGTAAGGGCGTCTTCGAGGTGGATGGCCAGGACACCGGGCAGGTCCACCGGCATCCGCGCCAGGAACTTCCGTGACGTGAGGACGAACTTCAGTTGACATTGCTTCGCCGCCGACTGGACGGAAGCGCTTCCGGCCGTGTAGTTCAAGTTCACCGAGGTCTTGCCCAAGAGTGCCAGTGCCAGATTGGCCAGGACGCCTCCGACGCTCGACGGCAGCCAGACGCCGACCATGGGTTCGCGATGCAGGTGCGGCCGGAGCCAATTGGCTAGGCAAATAGCGCCGGTCAGGACTTCGCCGGTGTTTAGATGGCGTACTGGGTCCGCGTTCGTGTCGATCAAGCAGCGTCGCTTCGTGTGGGCTGCGGCGATTCGCACGAACTGTCTGTGCGCCGGTAGCGTCTCCGGCACTCGGGCGATGGCGCACTCGGCGGCCAACTCTAGCACGGCCTGCCGAACCTGCGCCGCCGGCGTGTGGTTCGGCAAGGATGGCCCGAAGCCGACCGTCACCGGGTACGGGCCGCGGTCGGAGCGCTTCCAGAACAGGGCACCATGCTTGTAGCTGAACCGGCTGCCCCACAATTGGTCGATGTACGTCGGCACGAGTGGAATCGGGCTGATTTGCGCGAGCTTTTCGAAGCCGCGCTTGAATGGCAGCATTGCCCCGGTGCGAGTCGGTGCACCTTCCGGGAAGACACAGACGATGCGCCCATCGGCCAGCGCGGCCGATACGGCGGAGAACGACTGCATCAGCGACTTCGGCCCGACCTTTCGGTCGATCGGGATGACGCCGACCCAGCGGAGAATGAAACCGTACCAGCGGTTGTTGACGAAAGTCGAGTCGATGAGAAAGTGGATCGGCCGCGGGCTGGCGGCCATCAGGACGAGCCAGTCGACGTAGCTGACGTGGTTGCAGAGGATCAACGCCGGTCCGGAAGCGGGGAGGTTGGACCCGCCGAGGACGCGCAGCCGGTAGACGAGTCGGGCGACGAGCCACGCAAACCAGTGCAGCACGGCGCACCCCTAGAGAATGCCTGGACGAGTAGGCAGGCTACCTTGCCGGCGCAACCCCGTCAAGGTGCAGGAGCTTACGCGGCCGCACGACGCCTGCCTTGGACTTGCGGCCACGGTCGGATGCGGATATTCACTCGCCGGGGGATAGTATGCGCACCGCGGTGCTAGCCGCGTTCGTCGTCTTCACAGCCGGATGCTCGCGGTCCGAGTACCGCAACGCCGCCGACCGCGATAGCTATGCCGTCATCGCCGAGCGCAACCGCGCCCCGGCGTGGTCCCTGCCGCGCATCGATATTACGCCAGCACCGCAGTCGCGCATGGCCGATCCCTACGACCCCGACTACCCGCCGCTGCCACCCGACGATCCGGCCGCCGCACGTTACATGAAACATCCCGGCAAGTTCCGCGGCTCGAAACGCTGGCTCGACGACGGTTCATCCTCCAGCGTCGAGCCGCCCGGCTGGCGCAACGCGCTGCCGCTCGACAAGGACGGTATACTGACGCTCACGCCGGAACTGTCGGTCGAACTTGCGCTCGTCAACAGCCGCGAATACCAGTTTGCGCTCGAAGAGGTGTACCTGTCCGCCCTCGCGCTGACGCTCAATAGGTTCGAGTTCGAAATCCAGTGGTTCGCACGAGACACGTTCGCGGTCACGCAATTCGGCTCCAGTGCGACCGAGAACAACACGCTCGCCAACAACGTCAACGCCGGCTTCACGCGCAACCTGTCCGCGGGCGGGCAGTTCCTCGCGGAATTCGCCAACAACCTCGTCCTGAACTTCTCGAACGGTTCGACCACCGTCCGCTCCGACCTGATCTTTCAACTGATTCAACCGCTGTTGCGGCGGGCCGGTAAGCAGGTTCGGCTCGAAGCCCTGACGCAGGCCGAACGCGACCTGCTGTACGCCGTGCGCGACTTCGCCCGCTTCCGCAAAATCTTCTACGCCGACCTGACGACCCGAGGCAACGGCTACCTGGGACTGTTGCTCCAGACGCAAAACGTCCGCAACCTCGAAGCCAACATCAAGAGTCAGGAGCAAAACCTGCGACTTCACGAGGCGCTTTTCGCTGGCGGCATCGTTTCGCTGGTGCAAGTCGATCAGGTGTTCCAGAGCTACCAGGCGTCGCGGTTCGCCGTGCTGCAAGCGCAGACCAGCCTCGACAACGACCTGGACGCCTTCAAGATCAGCCTCGGCCTCCCGCCCGACATCGAGGTTCGCCTCGACGATTCACAGTTGAAGCCGTTCCAACTCGCGTCCGATGCACTGACGGGCGATCAGGAGGAGGCGGACAAGCTTCTCGCAGGCGTCCGCGAGCTCGATCGGCCGCCGACGGCCGCGGAATTGCGCGACAAGTTCCAGAAGTACGCGGCGATCATCGAACGTGCCGAGAAAATCACCGCTGAGATTGAGACGGATCTGGCGGCCTGGAGGAAGATCCTCGACGACCCGGCCACAGCTATCGACGCAGCCTCGCGCGAGCGCGAACAGTCCCTGTACAGCAACCTAGCCCGCCAGCGCGAGGCGAACCGAGTGGCCCTCTCCGACCTGGCCGATCGAGCGCGCCGCGGCGGCGACGCGGCCGCGTTCCAGCGGTTGGCCCGGCTCGTCATCGCCAAGCTCGGCGAGTTGTTCGTCGTCCAGACGCAGGTACGCGTCTTCCTGATCGAGCTGCCGAAGGTGGACAAGACCGAACCGGCGGCCGTCGCCGAGGCGTTCGCCCAGCGACTCGATCTGATGAACGTCAGGGGCCGGGTCGTCGATCGCTGGCGCAAGATCACGGTCGCCGCCAATGGGTTAGAGGGCGACCTGGACCTGATCTTGCGGGCCGACATCGCTACACGGCCCGGTAGCACTCGACCGTTCGACTTCTCCTCGCAGTTGAGTAGTTACAGCGTGGGCCTGCGCTTCGACGCCCCACTCAACCGCTATGCGGAGCGCAACATTTACCGGGCCAGTCTGATAGACTACGAACGGGGCCGTCGCGACCTGATGGCGTTCGAGGACCGCGTCATGCAGGGCGTGCGTCGCGACCTACGGCAGTTGCGAACCGATCGTTCGGGGTTCGCCATCGCACGGTTGACGCTCCTGGCGGCCGCCCGGCAGTTGGAGGGCGCACGCGAGCAACTACTGTTGTCGGAGCGCGGTAGCGACAGCACGACCAGCACGTTCAACATTCTGAACGCCCTGGACGGTGTGCTGGCGGCTCGTAACGCCCTGGTCGGGCGGTACGTCAACTACGAACAAAACCGAATACAACTGTTGCTGGACCTCGAAGAACTACAACTCGATGCGCGAGGGCTGCCCTGCAATGTCGCTGCCACTGCTTCCGCCCCTTCCCGCCCCGTCGTCGATCCGACCCTCCCGGACCCCGCCAAGCTCCTCCCGGCCCCGCGGAAGGTTCCGTAACTTGTTGCTCGCGCCGGTGCTATTGTCTGCCGTTGCCTGGCCAGTGTGGTACAGTTTTGTCTGGTGGCGTGGCGAGTCGGTCGAGGTGCCGGCCGTCACCGCCGCCGCCACCCGTGGGCTGCTGATCATCAGCGTCACCGAGCGCGGCGACCTGGAAAGCTCGCACACGACCGATGCTACGTGCGAGGTCGAGGGCCGCGAAATCAAGATCGTGTCAATCCTGCCCGAAGGCACCAAGGTCACCAAGGGGCAGGAGGTTGCTAAGTTCGATGCCGAGAAGCTGAACAAGTCGTTCGCCGAGCAGGAGATCAAGTGGAAACAGGCACTCGGCAAGGCCGGGGCTGCCGCCGGCGAACTCGAAGTCCAGATCAATAAAGGCGAGACGGACAAGGCCAAGGCACAACTCGACCTGACGCTCGCGGAGTTGGCCAAGGAGAAGTACATCGAAGGCGAGTACAACGTCGAGTTGTATACGGTCAAGGGCGGCATCGAACTGGCCGAAAAGGACCTGGTCGAGGCCCGCGACAAACTCAAGTTTTATCGCGAGTTTGAGAAGAAGGGATTCGGTACCCCGGAGCAGACCCGATTGCGCGAACTGGCCCTGGCCGAGAAGGACTACCTGCTTGAAGTTCAGAAGAACAAGCGCAAGGTACTGGAGAAGTTCACACTCAAG
Organism: uncultured Alcaligenaceae bacterium; assembly: GCA_964574975.1. Taxonomy (GTDB): domain Bacteria; phylum Planctomycetota; class Planctomycetia; order Gemmatales; family Gemmataceae; genus JAXMAS01. The sequence continues at coordinate 9,039 of CAZNSL010000092.1, forward strand.
GAGAAGTCGACAGAGTTATCTGCGAAGGCATTCGACGCGCGCATGAACTTGAAGCGCACGCAGAAAAGTGCCGATGGGGCCGTGGCCAAGGCCAAGAGCGACTTGGAGGCCGCGGAGGTGACGGCCAAGTTGGAGAAACAGGAACTCGACCGCGTTCAGGCGCAACTCGCCAAGTGCGTCATGGCCGCGCCTCAAGACGGCATCCTCGTCTACGCCAAGGATCGCTACTGGGATCCGTCGTCGCGCATCCAGCCTGGAGCGATGGTCTACTTCCGGCAAACGATCTTCACCATCCCCGATTTGGAGAAGATGCAGCTCAAGGTGAAGGTCCACGAGTCGGTCGTCAAGAAGATCAAGCCGGGGCTGAAGGCCGAGATCGTCATGGACGCTTTACAGGGGCAGACGCTGCATGGCACGGTCATTTCGGTCGGCACCATGGCCCACCAGGAGGGCTTCTGGAACCAGGGCGGCAAGGAGTATCTTACAGTCGTGTCGGTGGACGATCTGCCGACATCGGCTGGCCTGAAACCAGGTATGACTGGCGCTGTTAAGGTGATCGTCGCGAACCTCGACAACGTGTTGAGTGTGCCGGTGGCGGCGGTCGGCGAACGCGACGGCAAATCGGTGTGTTACGTCGCCGGGCCGAGCGGTGTCGAGCGGCGCGAGGTCACCGTCGGCGACAACAACGAAAAGTTTGTGGCTGTGACATCCGGCCTGAACGAGGGCGAGCGGGTGACGCTCGACGCGCGCGCCCGCGTCGCCGCGGAAACGAAGTCGGTCGATGCGTCCGACGTGCGTCGTTAGGCGGATCGCACGATGTTCGACCGCCTCGTCCACACCATCCGTCTCGGCCTGCGTTCGCTCGCAGCGCATCGGCTTCGGTCGTTTTTGACCGCGCTCGGCATCGTCTTGGGCGTCGCCTCCGTGATCGTCATGCTCGCCGTCGGCGAGGCCGCCCGCTACGAGGCCGTGCGCCAACTCCAGGAACTTGGCGCGACAACCATCATCGTCCGCAGCGTGAAGCCGAACGAGGAGCAGGAGCGCACCCGCGGCGCGGACATGCTCTCCTATGGGCTGACGCTCGCTGACCTGGACCGCATCACCGCCACCGTGCCGACCGTCACCGGGTCGGGCGTGGCGCGCGAGGCTCGCAAGGACCTGCGCCACCTCAGCAACAAGTTCGAGGGCCGTGTCGTTGCCGTCCAGCCCGCCTACTTCGCACAGAACGGGCTGGTCCTCGGCCACGGCCGGTTATTGACCGATCTCGACGAGCGGCGCTTCGAGAACGTCTGCGTCCTCGCGTCCGGAACCGCACAAAAGCTGTTCCCGCTCGAAGACCCTGTCGGCCGCTCGATCCAAGTTGGCGACCACGAGTACCGCGTCGTCGGCGTCACCGCGTCGAAAGCGGCGGTTTCCGGTCTCGGTGGGCTGGCAGCCCAGGACTACAACCTCGACGCCTACATCCCGTTCGCTGCCGACCGTGCCCGCAACGGCAGCATCCTGCTGACCATGAAGGCCGGGTCGTTCCAGATGGAGAAGCTGGAGGTCAGCCAGATCGCTCTGACCGTGGACCGCGTCGAAAACGTCCGCCCGACCGTGAAGATCGTCGAGGGCATCCTCGACCGCTACCACACGCAAAAGGACACGCAGATCATCGTGCCGCTGGAACTGTTGGAGCGGGCCGAACAGACGCAGAGAGTCTTCACGCTCGTCCTCGGTGCCATCGCAGGCATCTCGCTCCTGGTCGGCGGCATCGGCGTCATGAACATCATGCTGGCCGCCGTCACCGAGCGGACCAAGGAAATCGGCATCCGCCGGGCACTGGGAGCAAAGCGGCGCGACATCGCGTACCAGTTCCTGGTCGAGACGGTCGTTCTGTCGGTCAGCGGCGGCCTACTCGGCGTGGCGCTGGGTGTGGGCGCGGCGAAGGTCGTAACGTACCTGTTCGCCCTGCCGACGATCATCCGGCTGTGGTCGCCGCTCGCCGCGCTCGGTGTGTCGCTCGTAGTCGGTCTGGTGTTTGGGACCTACCCGGCGATGCGGGCGGCGAAGATGGACCCCATCGAAGCGCTGCGCCACGAATGACTCAGCCCG
>CAZNSL010000093.1:0-11123 GCA_964574975.1 uncultured Alcaligenaceae bacterium
CTGGCTGAGGTTCAACTCGGACCTGACCCCCACGTCGGCGCTGCTGCCCAATCGTCGGCACACAGCTATCATGGGCAACAAATACCCATGAGGCTGGGGAGGCCGCGCGCAGTGACCGACGGCGAGAAGATCGGTAAGTTTCAGGTCCTCGGCCCGCTCGGCCAAGGGGCGCACAGTTCCATCCTCCACGTTCGCCGACAGGCCGACGGGAAACAGTACGCGCTCAAGGTCGTGTCCATTGGCACGCCCGAGGAGCAGAAGTTCCTCGAACAGGCCGAGCACGAGTATGCCGTGTCGCGCAAGCTCCTTGGCCATCCCAACCTCGTGAGGATTCACACGCTCGAAATCCAGAAGGATTGGCTATTTCGTCCGAAAAAGGCGCACTTGCTGATCGACTTCGTCAACGGCAAGACGCTCGACGCGGTGCCGCCAATGTCGTTGCCGAAACAGGTCGTCGTTTTCGCGAAAGTCGCGGCCGGCCTGGCTCACATGCACCGGCGTGGCGTCTGGCACGCCGACATGAAGCCGAACAACGTCATGCTTAGTCGGGCCGGCGAGGTCAAGATCATCGACTTCGGTCTCGCCTGGATCAAGGGCGAAGCGAAAAACCGCGTCCAGGGTACGCCGGAGTACATGGCCCCGGAAACCGGTAAGCACAAGCTCGTCAACGAACGCTCCGACATCTTCAATCTCGGTGCGATGATGTACAAGCTGGTGTGCTTCCGGCCGATCCCGCGGGCGTGTGCCGGGCCGGACGAGTTGGAGATCGACGGCCAAATCTGGGCGAGCCGCCTAAAGCACGTCAAGGAATGCAACGCCGCCGCCCCTGCGGAGTTGTGCGACCTGATCCATTCGTGCCTGGCGTTCAACGCGATGAAGCGCCCCGATTCGATGGCGGCCGTGCAGGCCGATCTGGAGCAGATCGCCGAACAACTCGGACAGGGCAGCGGTTCGCACAAGGTCCTCGAATGGTAGCCGCGATGGCCGTGTACGCCGATCGAGAACACTACATCCCGCTGCGCAAGGCCGAACTGATCGACCTCCTGTGCGCCGACGCTGACCGCCCACTCTCGCCGACCGAACAGTGCGAGTTCCGCCGCCTCGGCCGGCATCTGTCGGAGCACTATCACCTGGTCTATTTCGCCTTGTTAGAACACCTCAAACAGTCCTACGCTCCGTTCGACCCCGACGCCGACACCCACGCATTGCGGACCCTGCCCGAGACGGAGCGCGAACAGCGACTGGACGAACTGTTTGCCGATGTCGACCGGCTACTGGAGCGCGGTAACTTCCGCAAACTCTCGCGGGAGGCACTCCTCAAGGCGACAGAGACAGTGAGTGCATGGGGCGTCAATCTCGATGTGGACATGTCGGTCTTCGGCCGGTTAGCCATCTACTGGCGCGGCGACACGTTGGGCAAACGGTCGCGCCGCCGGGCGAGGAACTGGTTCCGGATCGAGTCGGTCGAAGTACCGACCTACCAGCGGATGGTCGTCTGCTGGAAACAGACCGAACACAAGCGCCTGGGCAAGTGTCCGGACACGCGCAGCGTCTTTCTCAAATTGTTCAAGGACATCCCGAAAGAGGACCTAGAGATGCTCTTGCCCGGCGGACGGCTCAAGATGCCGGGTCTGGAGCGAGGCAAGCTCGGCGTATCACTGCTGGGCACGATCGGCTTCGTAGCCTATAAGATTGCCCGCGAGGTTAACAAATTCATCGTTGCCAACCCACTCACCTACTACGGGCCGCTCGGACTGATCGCGTCGTACGGCTACAAGCAGTGGGCCGGCTTCCAGAATTCGAAGCATACCTACAGCGCTCGGCTCACGCAGAGCCTGTACTATCAAAACCTCGACAACAACGCAGGAGTCTTCCACCGCCTCATCGATGCGGCCGAGGAACAAGAGTGCCGCGAAGCGATTCTGGGGTACTTCGTCCTATGGCGCTATGCCGACGACGGTGGCCTGACGGCCAGCGAACTCGACGACCACATTGAAGCGTATCTGGGGCGAACGGCCAAGCTGAGGGTCGATTTCGAGATTAGCGACGCGCTCGAAAAGCTCGAAAAGCTGCGATTCGTGCAGAAGGACGGCGATCGCTACCGGGCGGTGCCGCTCGAACGTGCGGCGGTGTTGCTCGCCGATGCCGATACGCGATTCGTGACCGACGGACGGACACTCGGCGGGGAGTGAGTCATGTATCAATGGATTTCGGATCGTGCCCGCAGCATCGAAATGTCGGGCGTTCGCCGCATCTTCGAACTGTCGCGCAGCCTGAAAGACCCTGTGAACCTGAGCATAGGCCAGCCGCATTTCCCGGTGCCGGAGCCAGTGCGGGTCGCGGCCCATGCGGCAATCGAGGCCGGCCACAACGGCTATACCGTGACGCAGGGTATCCCCGAACTGCGCTCAAAAATCAAAGCGTGGCTCGACCGAACGTACGGCCACGACGACCGCGAGGTCATCATCACGAGTGGTACCAGTGGCGGGTTGCTCCTCGCCCTGATGGCGACGGTCAATCCCGGCGACGAGGTGATCGTGTTCGACCCCTATTTCGTCGCCTACCCGCCGATGATCGCCCTGGCCGGCGGCGTTCCGGTCACGATCGATACCTATCCGGATTTCGCGCTCGACGTGCAACGGGTTGCCGATGCCATCACGCCGCGGACGAAGGCGATCCTGTTCAATGTGCCGGCGAACCCGACCGGCGTGATTCCTGCGCCTGCCGCAGTTGCCGACCTAGCCCGCCTCGCCGCCGACCGCGGCGTGCTGCTGATTAGCGATGAAATCTATCGGGCCTTCTGGTATGGCGAACCGTCGAACGGGCCAGCCGCATCCAATCCCGCGACGCTGGTCGTCGATGGCTTCGGCAAGACCTACGCCATGACGGGTTGGCGGCTCGGCTTCGCGCATGGGCCGGCAGCCATAATCGAACAGATGGCCAAGATGCAGCAGTTCACCTTCGTATGCCCGCCGACACCAGCCCAGTACGCCGGTATCGCGGCATGGGATTACGATGTGTCATCGATCGTGGCCGACTACCGACGCAAGCGGGATCGGCTGATCGAGGGGCTGCGCGACCAGTACGACTTCGTCGAGCCGGGCGGGGCGTTCTATTTGTTTCCCCGTGTGCCTTGGGGCACGGGGACGGAATTCGTGACCGAGGCAATACGACACAACCTGCTGGTCATCCCGGGCGCGACGTTCAGCCAGAAGGATACCCATTTCCGCGTCAGTTATGCGGCGGAGGACGCAACTATCGATCGGGGGATTGAAATCCTCCAACGCCTCGCCAAACACTAGCCGTTCGCCAATTTACCGCGTTTGACGATCCTGCGGGTTTCGCAAGTTGGGTTGACTGGATTTGCTGGGGCGTCAGAATAGGGCGTAGAATGGTTCCGGGGCCGCGTCCCGTCGAATTCTGTCGTGCCCAACACCCGCGGACAGGCGTCGCTCGGCCGAACGAATCCGAACCGGAAAGGAAGTAACATGCAGCGCGTTCTGGGGATAGGGTTGCTGACGCTCGCGATCGGCTTCGGCGTGCCGATGTCCGTCCGTGCCGAACAGGAGGCCGACGCATCCAAAAAGTACGTTGTGCTGATCGGCGTCAGCGACTACAACGACGCGCGGATCAAGCCGCGGAAGACCGCGGAAACGGACGTCAAAAACCTCTACGCACTCTTCGACGACCCGAAGTACTTCGAAGGCGCGAAGGAACTCCATCTCCTTCTCGGCAAGCCGGACGGCACGCCGAAGGCCGAGGCGGCCACCAAAGCCAACATCCTCAAAACCCTCGCCGACGTGACAGCCAAGGCCAAGCGGGACGATCTCGTCATCATCGCACTGGTTGGTCAAGGTGCCCCTTTGGGCGACAAGACCTGCTTTTTAGCGAGCGATTCGACTTTCCAGGACCGCGCCAAAAATGCAGTTTCGTCAGACGAACTCGACAAGACCGTCAAGGGTCTCAAGAGCCAAAAGCTCGTCGCACTCATCGATGTGAACCTGAAGGGTTACGACGCCGGCAAAGAGGTGTTGCCCGATCCGAGCCTGGGCGACCTACTCAAGGTGTTTATCGGCAACGAGGAGAAGGAGGACCACGCGCCACCAAAGGGCCGCGTCGTCCTGCTGTCCGGCAACGGCTTCACGCAACCGCTCGAACACGACGGGCAGGGCTTGTTCGCCAAGGTGCTCATCCAGGGCTTGAAGGGCGCGGCCGACACCGACATCGAGCCGGACGGAACGGTTGCGGTCGACGAGATCGACACCTATCTGGAAAAGGAACTGCCGAAGCTGGCTCGTCAGTACGGCAAGACCTCCGAGGAGCGCGACCAACTGTCGATCGATGTCTACGCGCGCCTCAATCACTTCCCGCTGACCAGCAACCCCGAAGTCCGGCCGCTCGTGTTGGAGCGTCTCGCCAAGCTGCGGGCGCAAAAGCTCGACGCCGACGCCGAAGCCGACGGCCTACGGCTCCTCGAGCGCGTGCCGAAGCTGAAGGCGGACCAGGCGCTGCGCAAGACGTATCTGGAATTGATCGACGGGAAACTTAGCGCGACCGATTTCGCCAAGCAACGCGGCGACAACCTCGCGGCACGCAAACTCCCGACCGACGACGCTCAGGAGTTCGCCGACCGCGTCTTCATCGGCGTCGAGATGGTGCGCCGTCAGTACGTCCGCGAATTGAACCCCGGTGAGATGGTCGGCTGGGTCGTCCGCGGCATGTACCGTACCCTCGAACTGAAGGTGCCGGCCGACATCAAGGAGCGACTCGATAAGGCGAAAGAGGCCACCAACCGCGAGTTGAAGACCCTGCTGACCGATGTCCGGCTACAACTCGGCAAGCGCGAGGATCTCGACAACAAGAAGGATGTCGAGACGGCCATGCATGGCTTAATGGATGGGAACCTCGACCCCTACACGACGTTCATCGACAAGGAACAGAAGACGAAGGCCGATATGGAGTTCAAGGGCCAGTTCACCGGCATCGGAATCCACATCCGCCGATCGTCGGAGAAGAATGCGCTGCTCGTCGTTTCTCCGATCGTGGGCAGCCCGGCCTATCGGGCCAAGCTGATGGCCGGCGATTTGATCACCGAGATCATCACCGACCGCGACGACAAGGGCAAGGAACTTCCCGAGCCGACGAAGTTCAGCACCCAGGACATGAAGACGGAGACGGCCGTCAAGCACATCCTCGGCGAAGAAGGCAAGGAGGTTTCGGTCACGATCGTTCGCGAGGGTGAGCCGCAGCCGCGCACGGTGACGCTGAAGCGCGGCCGGGTACAGGTCGAAACCGTCCTCGGAGCCAAACGGAAGGACGACGACACCTGGGACTTCTACATCGACCCGCAGAACAAGATCGGTTACATCCAGCTCACGCAGTTCGCGCCGAACTCGTACCGCGACATGCAGGAGGCGATGAAGAAGCTCAAGAGTTCCGGCGTGAAGGGACTGGTCCTCGATCTGCGCAACAATCCCGGTGGCCTGCTCGACGCAGCCGTCCACATTTCCGACATGTTCGTCGACGACGGTCTGATCGTTACCATCCGCCCGCGCGTCGGCCAGGAGTTGCCGTACTACGGCAATCACGAGCGTAGCTACGAAGCGTTCCCGATGGCAGTACTGGTGAACCACAATAGCGCTAGCGGCAGCGAGATCGTCGCCGCGTGCCTCCAGGACCACAAGCGTGCGATCGTCCTCGGCGAGCGCAGTTACGGCAAGGGAAGCGTGCAGCACATTCAGCCGTTTGCCTCGACGGAGGGCGAGATCAAGCTGACGACCGCCTCGTTCTGGCGGCCTAACATGAAGAACCTCAACAAGACGAGCGTCAAGGACTACAAGACGATGAAGCCGGAGGAACTCGAGAAGGAAGATTGGGGCGTGCGGCCCGACTCCGGCTACGAGGTCAAGCTCGATAACGAGGAGCGGATCAAGCTCGACATTCACCTACGCGACCGCGAGATCATCCCGCGCCGCGACGGCCCGAAGAAGGAGCCGAAGCCGCCGGTCGTGGACAAGCAACTCGACAAGGCGCTCGACTACCTGCGCTCGAACACGAAGACGGCGAAGAACGACCGGGGCCAGTAATCCGGTTGGCCCGACTAGCGCGGTCGGGCGGCCCGACGGCAAACGTTTCCCAAGCCCACCGGGGTGCCCCGGTGGGCTTGGTCTTTTTGCGGCGCGCTATTGCCAGTCATCGGCGCGTGGGGAATGGTTTCTTGAGGCGAAATCGTCCGGCCCGCGCGAGACGCCTCGGACCACCTACCACACCGCCTTGCGAGGACCGTTCATGCGTTTCAAGCGTTGGGCCGTGGCTTCGTGTGCGGCCGGCCTGGCCGGGCTTGCCGGCTGTGGCAGCACGGCCCGCCCGATGCTCTTTTCGCGCAATCGCCCCGAACCCGCGATGGCCCCGCCGCCCGCCAGCATTCCCGTTGGGACTTACGTGGGCGATGGCCCCTACCTCGGCAACACCATGCAAGGCGTTCCACCAGTCGGCGGATACCCTGCACCCGTCCCGACCGCGCCGGGCGGCATCCCGGTAATGCCCTCCAATCCGCCTGCACCTCAGATACCGATACCCGCCAGCCCACCGCTCAACCCCGTGCCGGTCGGACCCCAGCCGCGAACTGCGCCACAGGGTCCAACGGCACCGGTCGCCCAACCGAGACGGACTGGGTGAATGGGGGTGCGGGCCGGCGCGTGGGAGCGCCGGCCCGCGGGGCGAGGGGGGTGGCTCACTTCGGGCAGCTATCGCCAGGCGCGACCGGCTTGCGGAACTGGTTCGGGTTGAGGGCCGGCATCGTTGACGCGATTTTCGACGGGTCGTAGGTCGAGATTCGCTTACCCTGTGGCACGGGCCGTGCCGCAGACGCTCCCGCCGGCTTGTTGAACAGGGCGGTCTGCACGACCGGCTCGGCGTTCGCCGGCGCGGCGGCCGATGGCGTAGTCGGGACAGTTGGCACCGACGGTACCTCGGTCGGTTTGGCCGGTTCTGCCTTCGGCGGTGCGTTCGTCGTCGGAGGGACCGGGGTTCCGGCCGCCGGCCCAACGTACGTCGGTGCGTGGTAGCCAGCATCGCAAGGGCATGCAACGTGCGGCGAGCAGGGGAACAGTGCATAGAGCGGTGGGCGGCAGCAGTTCTTGTGGTGACACGAACTCTTCCCACAGAGTGGCCGGTAGAACGCCCAACCCAACAGTCGCTTGAATGCTTGACATTCGGGGCCGCACTCGTAGCTGGATCCGCAGCGCCCGGTACCGCAGCGGCCGCTGCCGCACCGGCCGTTGCGGCAGCCGGACCCGGAACCGAAATCGAACTGCCAGCCGTTGTTGCACGGGCTGCATTGGGCGGATGGGCCGTAGCAACAAGAGTGCCCGCATCCGGCACCCGATCCGGTATATTGGCCGTGGGCCGTGGTGCCGGCGAAAAGCAACGCACCGAGAACGAGTCCGTTCGTCCGCATCGGTCAGCCCTCCGGGCCACGGTGTCTATCCTGGGGCCATCCTTGGCCGCCTTCGCCATAGCCATCGTCCTGCCGGTATCCTCCACCCGACGCCATTCACCGTTCCGACCCGGGCTTTCCCAACGACCGGCCGATACAGTCCGTAGAGTTTATCGGCGTTACCTAGAATGATGGCATGTCCGCGTTTTATGCTGCGATCGCCGGTGGCGATCCTCGCCCACTCGATGCGTCCGTCATTGCGGAAGTCTGTGCCGATGCGTTCGCGGAACGTAACTTCGCTCGTCCAGGCGACGGATTTGCGTTTCGACTCGCGTTCACTGAAGAGCCATATTGGGAACTGTTTCTCGGTCACGCACTCGACCATCCGCGGACGCGCGAGCGTCAACAGTTTACCGCCTGGGCATTGTTCGACGGTGCCGATGACGAGCCACTCTTGGCTATTCGCTGGGATGCTGCGGGTGGGTTCGCTCATGTGACGCGCAGCATCTTGAGTCGCGTGACTGAGGGCTACGACGCCGGCGGCGGAGTCTTCGAGTCGCGCGAAATCGTGCGCCGCGTCCGCGAGTTGGTGGGCACAGTCGATTTGTCGGCGATCGCAACCGCGGGCCGCCTGCGCGATCGCCTTGCGGAGTTGCTGTTGCTCGGCGTTGTCGGAATGAGTCGACTGCCGCTGACGTCGGTCGATGGGCCACTGCCCGAGTTCTCCCTCGGCAAGCTCGCCTATGCCTACCGCCCTGTTGCCGATCCCTTGCCCGAACTCGACCGCGCCAAGCGACTGGAGTTTGCCATCCGGTCAACACCGGTCGAACAAATCGCCGCAGCCGCGGTCGGACGCTGCTGGGGCACGTTTGCGTCGGACTTCCGGGCGATGTTCGACGCGGTGTCGTTGTCGCCGTGGACCGATTTCGTTCCGAAGGTCCTTTCCTGGTTGCAATGCGCGGACGGCCCAGCCGGTACGCGACGGTACGTCCTACTGGCTCGGTTGGCGGTCCAAATCGCCCGGCACCTGAACGCCTACGACCTGGTGACGTTTCACCATTTCGGTGCCAATTATCCGGACGCCCTGCTGATCGGTGAATGCCTCCGCGAATTGCTGACCGCTCCGACCGAAGCTCGCAACGAAATCTGGCGATCGGGAGTGCGGGCTGGAGCACTCGTCGCGGCGGAGTACACCGGCCATCTGGTGCCCGATGCCCCAACGTCTCAGGGCGAGGCCAGCCGCGTGCTGCCGTCCGAGTTTACAGCGGTGCCCGAAAGCCAGATCGCAACGCCGCATTTGCGAACCCGACGGCTGTTCGAGGACGACACTCTTTTTTCCACCCCAGCAATCCGCGAGTGCTTCACCGAACTGGAGCGGCCCGGCGCACTCGTCGAACTGGGAACGGCACTGTACATCGACCGACCGCTCGGCGTCGGCAAAGTACCCGGAGAATTCGACCACACCTGGCTCGGGTCGCACGTACTGTTTAGTCGTACGCTTGCGGAGAAGCGACTGCGACGACTGATGAAGCGGCCGCACTTGTTGCCCGATGCCGACGCAGTCGATCGCTGGCGGCGGTTGCTCGAACAAACAATTGTTCCGGGCGTACCATTGGAGCGACGCGACGCCTCGATCCGGCCGGGCATCGCGACGCTTCTGGATGCGTTCATGGTCGCAGATGATTTCGTGTTTCTGCGGACGACGCGGCGTACGGTGAGCGACTTCGCCGCCCACTACGACTGCGCGCCGATCGCAAGTGTCCTACCGCTGGACGAGTGGCACATCATCGAGCCGACCGTCGCGGACGATCGCTGTCTGTTGACGCTATACGACCGCGAACGCCAGCCGCGAGTTCGGCTCGAAGCTGACCTGTCGCGTGGTTTCGTCCGCGCCGGTGGCACTGAGTACGTCGCGGCTGGCTTCCGCGTCGTCGGTGACGAAACGACTGTGCTTCACGCACACTCGTCGTAGAGGCCAGGCGACGGCGCGACGTGCCGTGGCGACCGGCGCGAACCACGGCGATTCGGCGCGCGACCGAGTGGCACGGCCGCGGTCGCTTTCCCCTGCGACGCGATGATGACCTCGGCCGCAAAACCGGCGCGGGCCAAGGCGCTACTCGCCGCCGCGGCAGCCAGTGCGACGCGGTTGCATTCCTGACTCAAATGCAGCGCAATGAGCGAATGGAGTCGCTTGTCGCCGTCCGCACTCGCGAGCGCTTCGACGAATTCCACGGCTTGCCGATTCGACAAGTGCCCCTCATCGCCCATGACGCGCCGGATCAGCGCGAGCGGTCGGCGGCTCGTCCGTTGCAGGTGTTCGTCGTGGTTGAATTCGAGTGCCAGTACATCCACTCCGGCGAAGGCGTCGAGCAAGTCGTCGTTCCAGACGCCGAGGTCGGCCGCGTAGCCGAGCGACCAGCCCGGGCCGAACAGGCTCGGCCCGCCGTCGAAACGGAACGCAAACGTCGCGCGACTGTCGTGGGAAACGGCATGAGCCTGCGCGAACACGCCCCGGCCCACGGCGAACGGCTGGCCAGCGATGTACGTTCGCACCCGACCGATGGACGCCAGCGCGTCGAACGCTGGCGAACGGGCCGATAACCATTCCGCGTGGGTATCGTGGCAGTAGAACGGCAGGCCGAGTCGGGCAACGTGAGCGAGGGCGGCCTCGGTCCAATGGTCGCCGTGCGTATGCGTCAACAGCACGGCCCCGACGTTGCGCCACGATCGGCCGATCGCGGTCAGGCGGGCGGCGAGGTCGCGCGCGCCGAGGCCGGCGTCGATCAGGACACCGCCACCGGCGTCGAGTAGGCAGGCGTTGCCGCGGCTGCCGCTGGCCAAAGGGATGAAACTCGCCGCCATTCTAGTACTGAGCCGGCCCCTTCGAACTTTGCCGGATCACGTTATCCAGCGAAATGACGCCAGGCCCGATACAGAGGAGCGCGACGGCGATGCAGATCAGCACGAAGTTGTATTCGAAGCCTTGGTGCTGCATGCCGAAGCCGTGCTTTCCGTGGACTGTGGCTATTGCCCCGGCCATGAGGATGATGATGCCGACGGCCGCGGAACGGGTCAACAGCCCCAGCACGAAGGCGATGCCACCGATCACTTCGCCCCACGCGACGAGTACTTGCACGGAGCCGGGCATGCCATCGTTCTGCTGTTGTTGCGGTTTGTCGGCATTGGCTGGAGGTGCTTGCGGCTTCATCCAGTTCGTACCATAGCCATTGTCGGCGGAGACTTTCGGCAGGCCGTGATAGAGGAACACCACGGCGAGGGCACCCCGAAGGACGGCCGGGGCGAGCGCGCGAGACGCAAAACTCTGGTACATTGCTGTGTCTCCGGGAAAAGGCGTCGGCTCGGCCAGCATAGCGAGCCGGCCAAGCGTTGTCAGCGCAGCCGTTGTGGCGGACGGCGATTCTTGTGACCGGGGACGGCTCCTAGTATGGTGGGGCCACAGTTGGTCGTGGAGGCACCGATGGCCGAGACGCAGACGATTCTCATCGTGGATGACGATCATGAGTTGGCCGACGGCCTGCGCATGGTGCTGGAACGGCAAGGATACCGCGTCACCCGCGCCAGTGACGGCCACCAGGGCAAGCAGGCGATTTATCAGCAGCGGCCGGACCTGGTCATCCTCGACATGATGATGCCGCGCATGGGCGGCTACCCGGTGCTGGAGCAC
>CAZNSL010000094.1:0-5076 GCA_964574975.1 uncultured Alcaligenaceae bacterium
TGGAGCGATGCGGGTTGGCAGGTCCCGCCGGCGGGGGGGTCCGTAGGTGGCTTGGGTCCCGCCCGACAGGCGGGACCTACCAACCGCCGCCGTTCCAACTTCGGACGGTATTCGATGGTTCGATGACGTCATGGATTTGTAGGACGGTCGCGGTGCTGGGTGTGGCACGCTCGACAACGATTCGCCGACGCCACGAACGCCATAGCGGCCGCGACAGTCTCCTTGCGGCGTAAGGCGTCTTCCAGTCGTCCGGCGTCGGCGACCGCATCGGCGAACAGCTTGGCGAGCGGCGAGTCGGCCTTCACGGCGTCGAGACGCGCGGCTTCACGGAAGTGTTCGGCGAGTTGCAGTGCCTCGTGCGCTGGGTCGACATCCGGGTAAGCCGGCGGCACAGCCCAGTTCGCGGCCTTCACCAGTTTGAGCCGGTCCCACAGCCCGTCGATTGCGACCATGTGCCGCGTCAGGTCGGCAATGGGCGTCACCTCCGGAAACGTCGTTGGCACGGCCGCCCATTCCGCGGCGGTCGGCTTGACCACGTTGTGCGACACCGCGTACAAGCCGGTGTACCGTGGGTCGGTGCCGGCCGCCTTCATCCACGCCTCGGCACGTTCCGGCGTCCACGTCGGGTCGTTGCACAGTTGAATCGCCGCCACGGCCGCCGGGCCGCGGTGCTCGCCGTGGTGGCAGTGAACGTACACCGGCCCCGGTAGCTCGCGGGCCGCCTTCGCCAGCAGCAGCAGCTTCTCGCGCGGGATGCCGTCGTAGCCGACCGGCACATGGACGTAGGTCAGCCCGTGCCGCTTCGCCGCCGCCACGTCCGGTGTTGTACCGTCCACCGTGATGACGGTGCGCACGCCCAACTTCACGAGCGACGCGAAGCCGGTCTCGTCGTCGGGGCTACTGCCGCTGAAGAGATGGTCGGTGACGCGATAGACGTTGTGCAGGCCGCGGACCTCGAGCCTGGTCTCTGGTTTCGGTGCGGTCCGTTGACACGATGCAGTGAGACACACGACCAGCGCGACCGCGCGGCGGCACCCGGATTTTCCCATAGAGCCATCGTATCGGACAGACTTGGTTCGTCATTCCAGGCCAGCATCGCCGGCGCGGAGGTCGGCGATGTCGAGTTCGACACTGCGGTAGCCGTTCCACTCGTTGACGCGCGGGCAATAGGCCAAAGCGACGCGGCCGCCCTCGCTCATCAGTTCCTCGGCCCGGTCGGCCATAGTCCAGGCCACGCAACGCAGGGTCGTCCCACCCTGTCGGACGCGGAAGCTCAGGTGTCGCTCGCCCTTGCCTATCTTGCGCGGCTCGCCGACGACCTGCAAGTCGGCCGTCAGGAAGCGCGGCCGCAGGTTGCCGGCCCCGTACGGCTCCAGGGTGTCGATGGACTTAACTAACCCCTGCGTCAGAGCTGCGAGTGGCAATTCGGCATCGAGGGTCAGCATCGGCCGCGGCGGGCCGGTCGGGAAATGTCGCGCGGCGACCGCACAGAACCGATCGCGGAAAGCGTCGATGCGCGATGGGTCGAGGCGAAAGCCGGCGGCCGCCGCGTGACCGCCGTGGCCGATCAACTCGTCGCTGCACGCCCGCAACGCCTCGTGCAGTGCGAATCCGGGCACCGACCGCCCGCTGCCGGTCGCCAGTCCGTCGCGCACGGAGATCACGAGCGCCGGCTTGGCGTACTGCTCCGCAAGCCGGCCCGCAACGATGCCGACGACTCCGGGATGCCACAGCGGGTTTGCAAGTACCAGTGCCGGTGCGTCGCGGTACGTCGGGTCGTCGAGCATGTCGCGGGCCTGCCGCGCGATCTCGCGTTCGATCGTTTGCCGCTGGCGGTTCTGCTCTTCGAGGAACTCTGCAAGCTTTTCGGCCTTGTCGGGCCGGGTCGTGGTCAGCAACTCGACGACCAACCCGGCCAAACCAAGGCGGCCGGCCGCATTGAGCCGCGGTGCGAGGCGGAACGCCACGTCCTCGGCCCGCAGGGACTTTGCAGGGTCGAGTCCGGCCCGCTGCACCAGCGCCCGCACGCCGAGATTTGAGGACGCATCGAGCCGGAGCAGGCCGTGCTTGACCATCGTGCGGTTCTCGCCCGCCAACGGCATCACGTCCGCGATCAGACCGACGGCCGCCAGGCCGAGTGCGTCCATCAGGAAGTCGCGCAACGGCGGCGCGACCTTCTCACCGCCGGCGGCGCGCTGGCCGATCAGCCACGCGAGCTTGAACGCAACGCCCGCGCCGGACAGTTCGCCGAATGGAGCGAGATCGAACGGCGCGAAGCCGTTGTCGGACAGCTTCGGGTGGACCGGGTGCCAGTCGCGGCCCTGCCAGAACTCCAATGCAGGCCGCGAGACCGCGTGATGGTCGGTAACGATCAGCTTGAGCCCGAGCCGGTCGGCCTCGGTTGCCTCCGCCACACTTGTGACGCCGCAGTCGACGGTCACCACCCATTTCGCGCCGCCCTCGGCGAGCTTGCCCAGTGCATCGCAGTTGAGGCCGTAGCCCTCCTCCAGCCGGTTCGGGACATAGTACTCCACATCCGCCCCGACCAGTCGCAGTGCTTGCCAGAGGATCGCAGTGCTCGTCACGCCGTCGGCGTCGTAATCGCCGTACACGACGATTTTCTCGCCGGCCCGGCACGCGCCCCAGAGCAGATCGGCGGCCCGAGCCGCGCCGGGGAGCGTTTCCGGCGGATGGAGACCCTTCAACTCGTTGCCGAGGAACGCCCGCGCCGGCACCGGGTCGGCGAGACCTCGGTTGAGCAACAGTTGCGCGACCACCGGAGCGACACCGAGTTCGCCGGCCAACCGGCCGATGGCCGACTCGTCGTGCGGCAAGAGTTGCCACCGTTTCGCGACGCGGGACATGTCGGGATTATCGCGGATCGAACGGCCGTCCGCCATGCCTTCTGATCCGCACGGCCGCTAGCGGCTACCCAGCTTCGCGCCGCGCAGCCCATCTTCCCCGAACATCCCGCAAGTCCCTCACTTACCCACTCCGATACACCTCGCGGGAGCGCCCGATTCCGGAACCGAGATCGACCTACCGTTGCGCTGGACGCGCCGCGGCCGAAAGTGAGGTACGCGATGAAGCAGTCATGGATGACGCGGCTAGGAATCGCGGGGCTGATCCCGTTGGCCACTGGCTGCGGGTCCGCCGTGCGACCGGAGGAGTCCGTCGCGGGTGTCCGCACGCCGCCGCCATACTCCGTGGTATCCGCCCCGCAGGCAACGGCCCGGCCGGGCGCTCAACCGGCGATGGGTATGTACTCCGTGTACACCCCATCGCCGGCCGCGTCGATGCCGGCCATGGACACCGTGTACGCGCCGCGCACACAGACGGTGCCCGCAGTCGTACCCAACCCACCGACGATGCGTCCGATCGTGCTACCGCCGCGTCCGACGGTCGTCAGACCAGCGGCCGTTAACCCGTCGTCCGTCAGCACATCGATGCGGATCCCGACGCCCGAAACCCCCGTCGCGGTCAGTACGTCGATGAAGGTGGCGATACCCGAACCTCCGCAGACCGTCACGAGAGGGTATCGGCACACCGAAGACTACTCGACGCTCGTCGGCGAACTGCACTTCAATGCACGGCATAACACATGGCGGCTGCGCTTCGCCGGTGTCGATGTGGAAGACCGCTACGGCGGTAGCGTCACCCTCGACGGTGTGGGTCGCATGATGAACGGCTTCAAGACCGGCCAGACCGTACGCGTCCAGGGTGCGCTCATCGACTCGGAGTCGCGCGAGATCAGCCCAGCGTATCGCGTCCGCGATATTTTCCCGATGGACTGAGCGACGGAAGCGCAACGGATGCTCACTTTCCTCGTCGCGTGCTTCGCATTGAGAATCTCTTCCGGTCGCGGGGTTTGGCGAACCCCGCGAACCCTTCCCGCAGTCGCGGGTCGTACCAAGTCCTCATCGCACTGGAAGGGGGGTAAGCTGGGTTTTCGGCGGGGAGCCGTTCAAGGCGGGTAAGCGGGGCAACCGATGAAGCATCCAGAACACCCCCAGCCTTTCCAGGACGAAAGGGCCCCGCGGGGACGATGTGGTATCACCAGCAAGGGACGGTCCGTGCGGCGGCTGCGATGGACTGATCGGCCGACAGCACTGCGGCCCCAAGCCCCGACCGACCCAGGAGGAACTAACGTGAATTCCGCCTTGTTTCTGCTAACGAGCGTGCTCGCGGGGCAGGCACCGGCCCCAGCGCCGGCTGCCAGTACGCCGGCCCCCGCCGCCAGCGCGCCCGCCGCGGTGCCGGTCACGCCGGCCCCCGACAAAGCCGCACCGGCCGCCCCCGGTGCCGCCCCGGTTCACGGCGCACCGCTCGCCGGCGCTCCCGTCGTCGCCGCCCCCGGGCCGTCGTGCGCCGGCGGCAACTGCGGTGGCTACTCCAATGGTTACGCGTCCGGCGGCTGTGGCTGCGGGTACACCTCGTCCTGCGGCTGCGACACCGGCTGCTGCGACACCGGTTTCTTCGCGGGCCTTCGGAACAAGTTCAAGGCCAAGTTTAGCAACGACTGCGGCTGTGGCTGCACCGCTCCGGTCTACTCGTGCACCTCGACGTGTACGTCCTGCGCGACGACCTGCGACACCGGATGCGGCTGCGATAGCGGCTGCGGTGGCGGCTTCTTCTCCAAGCTGCGCGCCAAGTTCTCGTGGTCGTCCGGTTGCGGCTGCGACAGCGGTTGCGGCAGTAGCTACAGTTCCGGCTGCTCGTCCTGCGGCTGCGGCAACAGCGGCGGCAGCGTCCCCTACTACGGTGGCGGCGTGGCCTACCCGGCGCACGGCGCACCCGTGGCCACCCCGGCCCCGGCTCACGGCGCTCCGGCGGCCGCTCCCGCCCCCGGCGGTGCTGCCCCGGCCCCGATGCCGAACGCGAATCCGGCTACCCCGAAGGCGATGCCGATCGCCCCGGGAGCCGCGATGAACTTCCCGACCTTCCCGGTGACGCCGGTGGCCGCCCCCCGCGTCGTCCACGAGCAGGAAGTGAAGTCGCCGTTCTGATCCGGTGATCGGTGATCGGTGATCGGTGAAGGGGTGAGTAGATGTGAAGAGGAAACGGCTCAACTAAAGT
>CAZNSL010000094.1:5086-11119 GCA_964574975.1 uncultured Alcaligenaceae bacterium
GATCGGTGATCGGCAAAGACAGGAACCCTCGGCATCGCACAGCGTTTGCCGAGGGTTCCTGTCTTTGCCGATCACCGATCACCGATCACCGTTAGTCAGCATAGATCCGCGTCGCCTCTTCCTTCGTCACCGGATCGGTGAGGATGGCGCTGGTGATGCGGCTCTTGAAGTGGGCGATACCCGCCGCCTTGCACTTCACCGTCACGCGGTAGATCGCGTCGGCCCGCGGTGCCAGCTTGGCCAGCGGTTCGAACACCACCTCGTTGCCGACCACCGCGAACGGCGTCGGGCCGGTTGCCGTCTTGAATTCCATCTTGTCGGCCGGCAGCGTGCAGGCGAGCTTCACGTCCGTCTCGGTCTTCGTGCCGGTGTTGGTGATGCGAATCTCGTAGATCGTCTCGCCGTTGAGCTCGATCGGATCCTCGAGGTCGACCATTTCGAGTTGCACGGCCGACAAACCCTCCACGCGGGTCATCGCCTCGCCCTCGACCTTCAGGCCGCGACTCGCCTGCGCATGGACCTTCTGCAAGAACTCGCCGGTCGCCGTACACATGACCTCGACGCTGACTTCCTTCGACTGGCCGGGGCCAATTTCGCCGAGGAACCAGGAGACGGTCTTGGTAGCGAAGTCGTGGCGTCCACCGTGGTCCGCCTGGGCGAACTTCAGCCCGGCCGGCAGCACGTCGGAGAGCATCACGTTCGCGGCCGGGGCGTCGCCGGGATTAGTGACCTTGAACGTGTAGACCGCCTTGCGGTCGAGGTAGCGCAACTTCGGTCCCTTGGCTTCGAGGTCCAGTCGCGGCACGACGACCATGGCAACGGCCTTGTCGGTCGCCTTCAGACCGGCGTTAGCCTCCGCCAACACCTCGCAAGACTGTTCGCCGCCGTTCTTGGTCAGGCAGACGACCTGCACCGTGCGCGACTCGCCGGCAGCCAGGTTGCCGAGGTCGTAGTCGATCTTGTTGCCGCTGGGGTGGGTCAGCCCGTCGCTGAGCGTCGTGTGCAGCTTGACGTGTTCGCACACGCCGTCGCCGGGGTTGTTGACGGTGAGCGTGTAGATGCAGGTGTCGCCGACCATCGCCTTCTGCGGGGCGGCCGCCTTGATCGCCAACTTCGGCTCGCGGACCTTGATGCGCATGGCCGACGAGCCAGTGAACGTGACCCACGCCTGGGCCGCCACGTCGCCGCGCTGGTTCGACATCAGCCGCATCTGGAGGGCCTTCTCCTGCTTCGGCAGCAGGGTGCCGACTTCCCACATCAGGATGTTTTCTTCGGCGATCGCTCGCGGCTCGGTGGCGATGACGGCCGCGCCGCCGAGCAAACGGACGCGGACGAGCGCCTGTTGCACGGGGATGTTGCAGGCGTTGCGGACGAGGATCGTGTAGTCGCACGCCTGCCCAACCTTGGCCGACGCCGGGCCAATCCACTCGATCGAAACGGCCGGCTCTTGGCGGCCGGTCGGGTTGTTGGCGTCCTGTCCGGGACCGAGGTCCACGTTCGGGTCAACGGGCTGGCCGGTGACGATCGCCGCCGGGATCGGTTGGGCACTGGATTGCTCCATCGGCACCGGTGCGGGCTGAGCCGGGGCCGCCGTCATCGGCGTCGGTTGCGGCGGCATTGGCGCGGGCGTCGCCGGCGAGGCCGGGGTCGGCGAATCGGACTGGGACGGAGCAGGTGGCTGAGCCGGAGCGGGCGTTTCGGGCGCGGCCGGAGCGGGCGGTTGCGGCGTCATCGTGACGGGCGCGACCGGCGCGATCGGCGATGGCGTGGGCACGGTCCCCGGCGTCGTGGGCAGTACCGGGGCTGGAACCGGAACCGGCTCCGCGGGTGCAGGCGGGGCCGGCGGGTTCTGCGCGCCAGCGATCGCCGCCCAACCGGCCAGCACCGCGCCCAGCGTTACCGCCAGGCCGAACATCCTCTTCATTTGCGTCCCTCCCGACGTTGGGTACCGATTTGCGTCCGATGCAAGGGGCCATGTGCGGCCCCGGCCGACGTGCGCGGAAGCCTCACCGAGCGGGCGGGACTATAGCGGGCGGAAGCTAGGGGTCAAGCCGGAGTCGGGAGAAGGATACGGGAGTTATGCAGACGCGGGAGAAAGCCTCGGCTGTCGCCTGCAATTTGGGTCCAGGTCATACGAGTCCACCGTTTGAAGAAAATCCGAGAAGTGGCTGCGAATTCTGTCAGAACCAGCATCGACGTACGAAATACTCGACGAGGGCGGCGATATTGGTATGATATCACTCCGGTATCACGACGACCCTCCCGACTTCCGAGGTGTCCCATGTCCGAGAACGACCTGAAGCTTCAGTCCGGCTGGCCGATGCTCGTTGTCGTCCTGATCGCGCCGCTCGTTGGCGTGGGTCTGGTCGCCGTGGCGGTGATCGCCCAAATACCGGCTATTGCCTTCATTTTGGGACTCGCGACGGCCGCTCTGGCGATTGCCTGGCTGATCGGCCTGTTTGGATTCATCGTCGTGAACCCGAACGAGGCGCGGGTGATCCAGCTCTTCGGCGACTACGTGGGTACACTCAAGGAGACGGGTTTCTACTACGCCAACCCGTTCTACACGAAACGCAAGGTGACGCTGCGGGTGCAGACGTTCGAGACGGGAATGGTCGAGTCGGCCGAGAAGAAGGACGCGGCCGGCAACGTGACGCAGGCGGCGAGCAAGCACCGGCAGCCGAGCAAGGTTAACGACCGCGACGGCACGCCGATCGAGATCGCGGCTGTGGTCGTATACCGCATCGTCAACGCGGCCGAATCCGTCTTCCAAGTGGACGACTGCCAGCAGTTCGTCCACGTGCAATCGGACGCGGCCCTGCGCAATCTGGCGAGCCAGTACAGCTACGACAACCCCGACGACGCCGAACACTCGCTGCGCGGCCACACGGCCGAGGTGGCCGAGCGGCTCAAGCACGAGATCCAGGAACGGGTCCGTCAGGCGGGCGTCGAGGTGCTCGAAGCGCGGATCAGCACGTTGGCGTACGCCGCGGAAATCGCCGCCGTGATGCTCCAACGGCAGCAGGCCTCGGCCCTGATCGCCGCGCGGCAGCGGATCGTCGAAGGCGCAGTCGGCATGGTGGAACATGCCCTCGAAATGTTGACCGCAAAGAACCTGGTCCCCTTGGACGACGAGCGCAAGGTGGCGATGGTGTCGAACCTGCTCGTGATCCTTTGCGGTCACCAGAGCGCGCAGCCGGTCGTCAACGCGGGGACGATCTACCAGTAACATCGCGCCCCATCGCAAAGCCCACCGGTTGCGACCGGTGGGCTTTCGGAGTTTCATCGATGGCGCAGCGCAAAGCGTTTTTGCTGCGGATCGACCCGGCGGTGCTGCAAGCCGTGCAGCGCTGGGCCGATGCCGACCTGCGCAGCCTGAACGGCCAGATCGAATTCCTCCTCCGCGAATCGCTTGCCAGGAAGGGGATCCGATTGCCGATGGCCGGCGAGTCCCCGCCCAGCCTTCCTGAGCAACCAGTCGGGTAAAGGGCAGTCGCTTGACGGCCCGCGGTCGACCCGCGACGATAGCACAGTCCCTCACATCCCCGACCGACGCCCGCGAAAGGCACGGCCATGGAGCGACCCGGCATCCGGCGCGCGTTCACGCTGATCGAGTTGCTCGTCGTCATCGCCATCATCGCGGTGCTGGTCGGGCTGCTGCTCTCGGCCGTTCAGCGGGTGCGCGAGTCGGCCAACCGCGTGGCGTGCCAGAATCACATGCGGCAGATTTCGATCGCGCTACACAACTACGAACACGCCCACCGCCACTTCCCGGAGGGATTCCGCAAGGCGAAGCCACCGACGCGGTCGTTCGTACCGCCGATTTTGGCCCACATCGAGCAGGGCAACATCCCTTACGATCACATGAAGAACTGGGACGACCCGGTCAATCGCGCCGCCGCCCAGGTACAGATCAAAATCCTGTACTGCCCGTCGACAGCCCCCGGCCCGAACCGAGTGGACGATACGATCGGGTTCCAGCCAGCCGTCAGCGACTACACGGTCTACCACGGCGTCAACCACGGATACTCTGGAGTTCACCCAGTGTTGCCGAGGCCCGGATCAGGCCGCCACCTTGGGGTTACGGCGATTCCAGGGCGCAGGCGGTTCGGCTCCTGCCGGGCCGGCCCCGCTAACGGCGATTCACCCGAGCTGGGCGGACCTTCCCCAGGGGTGCGCCACCCGATCCAGGAATTCCAGGGGATTCTCAACCGCAAGGACTTACGGCAAGTCCAACACTGGGTGAACTCCAGCGGATACTGCGACCTGGTCGGCTGGTCGCACTACACTCCACCGGACCAGAACGGCGTGATGACCGAGGACCGCGTATGCCGGATCGCCGACATCAAGGACGGCACCAGCCAGACGCTTATGATCGTCGAGGACTGCGGCCGGCCGGAGCTGTGGCGGATGGGCGGCAAGGCCGAGGGACGGTCGAGTGCCGGTGGGTGGGCCGACCCCGACCTGGAGATCGCCCTGGATGGGTCGGACACGTTGCGAACCGGCCAGGGCCAGGGGTTCGGCCCGTGCGTGATGAACTGCACGAACGACAACGAGGCGTACTCATTTCACTTCGCTGGCGTAAACGCCATCTTCGCCGATGGGTCAGTACGCTACCTCCGCGACACGATCAAGAACACGACGTTCGCGGCCCTGGTGACGAAGGCGTCCGGCGACACTCCAGACCCGAACGATTACTGAGCCGTCCAGCGCAAGACCGGCACTTTGGCGGCCTTGACCTCGTCCGGCCGGCTGATCGCCAGCGTATGCGGGGCGTTGTGCAAGAACTCCGCGTCCTCGCCGGCAATCTGTAGAAGCGCGTCGGCGAATCGGTCGAGCGTTTCCTTCGACTCCGTCTCCGTCGGCTCCATCATCAGCGCTTCCGGTACGACCAACGGGAAGTACACCGTCGGCGCGTGGAAGCCAAAGTCGAGCAGGCGCTTAGCCACGTCCATTGCGCTGATCTTCTTCGTCCGGCGCAGCGTCCGGGCGCTGGCGACGAACTCGTGCATGCACGGTCCCTCGTGCGGCACCTCGTACGCGTCTTTGACGCGGGCGCGCAGGTAGTTGGCGTTCAGCACGGCGTCCTCGCTCACTTGCCGCAGTCCGTCAGGTCCGAGCGTGCGGATGTAGCAGTAGCCGCGGAACAGGATGCCGACGGTGCCGAAGAAGCTGCGCACCCGGCCGATCGACAGCGGCCGATCGTGGTCGAGCCGATAGCGATTGCCGTCCTTGGCCACGAGCGGCGCGGGCAGGAACGGCGCGAGGAAGTCGCGTACCGCGATTGGCCCGCTGCCGGGGCCGCCGCCGCCGTGCGGGCCGGTGAACGTCTTGTGGACGTTGTAGTGCTGCATGTCCACGCCGAAGTCGCCCGGCCGCGTGATGCCGAGAATGGCGTTCATGTTGGCCCCGTCGAGATAGACGAGGCCGCCCTTGGCGTGCAGTAACTCCGTGATCCGCGTGATCTGGCTCTCGAACAGACCGAGCGTGTTCGGGTTCGTGATCATGAAGCAGGCGGTGTTCTCGTCGAGCTTCGCCGCCAGGTCGTCCAGATCGACGAGGCCACGGGCGTTACTCTTGACGGTGACGGCCTCGAACCCAGCCAGGGCGGCGCTGGCGGGGTTGGTGCCGTGGGCGCTATCGGGCACGAGGACGCGCTTGCGGCGCGCCTCGCCTTTGTGGCGGAAATACGCGGCGGCGACGTACAGTGCCGACAACTCGCCCTGTGCTCCCGCCGCCGGCTGGAGCGAGCAAGCGTGCAGGCCGGAGATTTCCGAGAGATACTGCTGCATTTCGTAGAGCAGTTGCAGCATCCCTTGGCAGGTGTCGTCCGGTTGGAGCGGGTGAACGCCACTGACGTTGCCCAGCCCGGCTAGCCGTTCGTGCCGCTTCGGGTTGTACTTCATCGTGCAGGAGCCGAGCGGGTAAAAGTTGTTGTCGATCGACATGTTCCGCTGCGACAAGTTGGTGAAGTGCCGCACCACGTCGATTTCCGACAACTCCGGTAACGGTGGCTGGGCGTCGGCGAGGGCC
>CAZNSL010000095.1:0-11108 GCA_964574975.1 uncultured Alcaligenaceae bacterium
CCGACGACCAGATACAGACCGACATCATCGAGCGAGTCGAAGTCGTCCGCGCCCGTTCGTTCGCGGATGCGGTGCGAACGGGCACGGTCCACTTCCTCGGCCCGGAGGTCCACGACGCTTACATCGAGTTGTGCCGTCGTCAGAGCCTGATCGAGCCACCGCGCTTCGACGAGGTGCAGGTCGTGTTCACGCCGCTGCACGGCGTCGGCAGCCAAAGCGCGATGGAGGTTCTCGCCGCCCAGGGCTTCCGGCCGATCCCGGTCCCAAGTCAAATGACGCCGGACGGCCAGTTCCCGAACGTCACCAAGTCGCCGAACCCCGAAGTACCCGAGTCGATGGACCGGGCCGAAGTTGTCGCGCGCGAGTCCGCAGCCGATCTGGTCCTGGCGACCGACCCCGACGCCGACCGCATCGGCGCACTCGCGGCCGACGGTCGCGGCGGCTTCCGCTTCATCACCGGCAACGAACTGTCCGCCCTCATCACCTGGTTCAAGCTCGACCAACTGGCGCGACAGAACCGCCTACCGCAATCACCGCTCGTGGTGACGACGGCCGTGACGACCGCGATCGTCACCCGGATCGCCCGCCACTATGGAGCGCAGGTCGTCAACAATCTGCTGGTCGGTTTCAAGCACATGGCGGAGGTGCTGCGGCAACTCGAAGATACCGGCCGTTACGAGGATGTCGTCGCCCGCCCCGACGATTTGGTGATAGCCACCGAGGAGAGCCACGGCGTCCTGGCGACGCACGAAATCCGCGACAAGGACGCGGCGTGCGGTTGTCTATTGATGGCCGAGATCGCCCTGGATCGCAAACGTCGCGGTCAATCGGTCCTCGACGCTCTCGACGAAATGGCCAGGCGGTTCGGCTACTTCCGCAACGAACTGCTCACGGTCGTCCTGCCGGGTCTGGAAGGTAAGGCATTGATGGCGACGATGCTCGACCGGCTGCGCTCGCACCCACCGAAGGCGATCGCCGGCTATGTCATCACCGAGTTCGAGGACCTGCGCGACCCGAACGGCCGGTTGGGGCCGATCAAGGGTGCGACCGACTTCGCCGGACGGAACGTTCTGATCTTCCGTTCCGGCGACGAGGCGCGCGTCGCGCTGCGACCGAGCGGCACCGAGCCGAAGGCGAAGGTTTACCTGGAGGTTTGCACGCCGCCGAAACCTCCGTCGATGACGGAGGCGGACTGGCACGCCACCTGTCGCCGCGCTGACGAACGGGCACAGCATTTCGCCGACGAGTTCATGGCCCTAGCCCTGCGCTCGGCAGGTCTCGACGCGCCAGCGGGGCACGTCGCGTTGAGCCGCTGATGAATCAGGGCAGTATCGCCGGCATCGGTAGTTTCGGCATCGGCGGTTCGGGCTTCGCCGGTGACTCCCGCATTGCCGGCTTGTCCTTGTCGAGCGCCGCTTCCGGCGCTTCGGTCCCGGTCGGGTAGATGTTCGCATTCGGCCCCGGCACCAGAGCCGACGGGTACGGCACCGGCTTGCACAACGGCCCGGCCGACGCGAACCGTTCTTCGCTAAACACGACGCGGTGACTATCGAGGATCGTCCCCGTCCGCCGTTCCAGCCGCGCGAGTTCGATGTTGTACTGGGCCAGTGCCTGGGCCTCGTTACTGATGGCGTTGCCGTAGTCGGTGATCGCCTGCAACACGTTCAGGAAGATCGTCCGCCGGGCGGTGTTTTCGGCGATCTGCTGTTCCAGGTTCGTGCGGGCAGCCTTGCGCGCTTCGACGAACGCCTGGTACTGGGCGTGGAACTGCGCCAGGCTGCGGACGCTGTCGGCCAGTTCGTGAACGGCCGCGTGAACGCCTTGTTGCAGGTTCGCCTTGTCGCGGAAGATCAACAGCTCCGTGCGCCGCAGTCCAGCACGGCCGGCGCGCAGGCCGATGGGCACCGAGAAGTTGACGCCGAGTGACCAGTCGGTGAACTGACCCGGCCGCGACTCGACGCGCGTCCCCACCGGCGTCACGCCCTCCAGGCCGTTCCAGCGGTACAGGGCCGTCGCGTCCAGCCGCGGCAGTGCGTTGTTGCGGGCGATGAGCAACTGCTGATTGTCGGCTTCCAGGATCAACTTGAGTTCGATGATGTCGGGCCGGCGCTCTTCGGCGAGCCGGATCAACTCGTCCCACTTTGGCTCGATGCGTACTGGAGTCGGCGGTGTCACTGGCACGAACCGCTCCGGCTTGTCCGGCGGCAGGCCCAGCAGGTTGCGCAGGGCCGCCTCGCGCTGGAGCAGGTTGGCCTCGGCCCCGATCCGAGACGCCTTGAAGTTCTCGAGCGCCAGTTTCGACTGTGCCAACTCGGCCGCGGTCCCGAAGCCGCGACGCTTGCGCGCCTCGGCGCGCTCGTACGCGGCTTCACCCTGCTCCACCTGTTGCTGCCGCGCCCAGAGGTCGGTGCGGGCGAAGACGATGTTCCAGTACGCCTCGATCGTGCCGCGGACGAGTTCTTGCACCGCATCCTTGTTGGCGAAGTACGAGCGCTCGGTGTTGATGCGGGCAATGACCACGGGCGCAAGCTTCACGCCGATGCCCGCACCCTGAAGAATGGGTTGCGTGTATGCCAGCGTCAGCGACGACCGGGCGAGCGGATCGAGCGGCGAGATTTCCGGCGTGAAGCGGGCTACGTTGACGGATTCGTCGAGCGTGAACGTACCGCCGGTGATCGTGCGTTTGCTAACGCCGATGCCGAGGTCGTAGTTGTCGATCCGCGTCCCTTCGATGACGACGCCGGCGGAGTCGTTCGGGTCCACGACGACCTGCGGGTTTTCCGAGCGGCTGACCGTGTTGCGAACGGCGAGGTTCGGGTCGAAAAACGCCTTCGCTTCCTCGACCGCCGCGACGGCGATGGCCGGATCGTACACCGTACGGCCGCTGGAGACGGCGGTGACGCCGGCCAGGACGCGGACCACCTGCGAGTTCGCGAGCGCGATGCGGATGGCGTCGTCGAGCGTCAGGTTCGTTGGCGGTACGTCCTTGAACCTGTTGGCGACTGTTTCCGGCGGCACGCTCGGTGGGACCGGGGTGTGCGGCAGCGCCTCCGGCGGGCGGACATCGAGCGTCCGCTGCTCGTGCAGGACGAACGACGCCGGCTCGCGCAGGTTGCTGCACCCGCCGAGGGCGAGTGCCGCCAGTCCCGTACAGACCCACGCGCGCATACTCCTCCCCCCGGCTCAGTTATCGACGGCGGTCGTGCGCGAGCTTGAGGGTTGTAATGGTTACGCGGCCGGTTCCCCGTCGTCGTCGATGGCCCCGGCGGCCTGGAGAACCTGCATGGCCTTGGCGTGGTCGGACGTGTCCTCGACCACCAACCCGTCGCGCAAAACGATGATGCGCTTCGCGCAATTGGCCACGGCTGGATCGTGCGTCACGAGGATCACGGTGATGCCGCTTTCCTCGTTGAGCGTGCGGAACAGCTTCATCACGTCGCGGCTGGTCTTGGTATCGAGGTTGCCGGTCGGTTCGTCGGCCATGAGAATCGCCGGCTCGTTGACCAGCGCCCGCGCGATCGCCACGCGCTGCTGCTGGCCGCCGGAGAGTTGGCCGGGGTGATGGTCGAGCCGGTCGCCGAGGCCGACCCGTGCGAGCAGATCCTTCGCCTTGCGGTGACGTTCGCGGGTGCTGATACCCTTGGCGTAAAGGAGCGGCAATTCGACGTTTTCGAGCGCCGAAGTTCGCGACAGAAGGTTGAAGTTCTGGAAGACGAAGCCGATGCGCAGATTGCGGACTCGCGCCCGCTCGTCGAGTGAGAGCGTCACGATCTCTTGATTGGCGAGCTTGTAACTTCCGCCGGTCGGCCGGTCGAGGCAGCCGAGCGTGTTCATCAACGTCGACTTGCCCGAACCGGACGGGCCAACCAATGCGACGAATTCGCCCTGGTCGATGTCCAGGGTTACACCCGACAGGGCGGCGACGCGCACCTCGCCTAGATCGTAGACCTTGCGCACGTCGCGCAGTTCGATCAAGGCCATGACATGCGCCTACGGTGCGACGGAGCCATGCCCGCCGGGAAGGTCACGGACGGCTCACCGTTTTCGAGATTGGAGGCCAATCGTGGGTTGACGAAAGGCCACGGGCGCGTGTAGAGTAGTTGCTGAGAATGAGTCTCAATAACTTTGACTGACGCGAGCGGTGACGGCATGTTGCTCCCGCAGATCGATAACCGCGTTTGCCCCGACCCGTGCGCCGGCCCCTGTGCCGGTTGCCCCGATCGCATCGTTTGCCGCTGCCAGCGCGTCACGGAGGAAGTCATCCTCGCCGCGCTCGAGGCTGGCTGCGATACGCTGCGCGCCCTCCGCCGGGCGACCGGGGCCGGCGACGGCTGTACCTGCTGCCACGCCGAACTCCAGGCAATCCTGACCGTTCACGCCCCCTCGTCGTCTTCGGTCAGCATGTGTTCGGTCAGGTAGTTCTGTAGGCCCACCATTTCGATCAGGCTGAGTTGCGTCTCCAGCCAGTCGACGTGCTCCTCCGACTCGGTGAGGATTTCCGCGGCCAACTCGTGCGTGCCGTTGTCCTTGACGCGAATCGCCAGATCGACCAGTTCGTTGTACGCCTTGACGCCGCCGGTCTCGAGGGCGAGGTCGTACTCGAACTGCTCTTTGACATCGGTGCCGACGCGGATCACGTCGTAGCGCGCAATCTCCGGCACGCCTTCGAGGAACAGGATTCGCTCGATGATGCGGTCGGCGTGCTTCATCTCGCCGATCGACTCCTCGTAGTGCTTGGCCGCGAGCTTCATCAAGCCCCAGTTCTTGCACATCTTCGATTGACAGAAGTACTGGTTGATCGCGGTCAACTCGATGGTCAGTGCGCGATTCAAGCCTTCGAGGATTTCGGGGATGCCCTTCATTGTGGCTCCAGCGTACTGCAAGTAGGAACGAAAAAACCTCGTCGTCGTTGTAGGAGGTACGGCCAATCGCAACTATTCCAGACAGTACAACTGCTTCGCGCCGCGCAGGAACAGTTGCTTGCCGACCGCGACCGGCGAAGCGTCCACGCCTTCATCGAGTCGGTTGGTCGCCAGCACATCCAGCGTGTCCGAGGGCTTGAGTACGAGCGTCGTGCCGGCTCGGTCGGTGAAGTACAGCCGGCCGTCAGCGAAGATTGGCGAGGCATAGAACGACTTCACGTTTGGCATCCGCGCACGGTCGAGAACCGGCTTGCCCGTCGCGGCGTCGAGTGCGGACAGCAAGTTCTGGTTGGCGTGCGTGAAGTACAGCCGGCCGTTGGCCACGACCGGCGACGGGACGTACGGCGTCCCCTTGTCGTAGCGCCAACGGACCCGACCGCCGGCATCGCCCTTCGCGTCCAGCGGTATCGCCACGGCGGCGTTGCCGCGATAGCCGCTGACGCACAGCAGCGTGTCGCCGAAACGGACCGGCGTCGGGATCGGGTTGGCCGTCATGCCACCGCACGACCACACCACCTCACCGGTCGCAAGGTCGTGGGCACGAATGCACGTCGTACCGTTGACGACGGCCAGGGCCTTGCCCGCGCGTTCGACGACGAGCGGCGTCGTCCACGTCGAGCGCTCGTCGCGCGTAGCCCGCCAGCGCGTTGCACCGGTTTTGGCATCGAGACAATAGAGTGCGGAGTCGGCTTCCTGGTCCCAGTTGAGGAGCAGGTTGTCGCGGAAAAGGACGGCACTGACGGCCTCGCCCCAGCCGAGGCGGGTGTTGAGCCGGCCAAGGTCGCGATTCCATAGCGGCTTGCCCGACAGGTCGTAGCAGTAGATGCCGAACGAGCCGAACGGCACGTACAGTCGCTCGCCGTCGGTGGCCGGCGATCCGGCGGCGTAACTGTGCGTTTCGTGGTGCCCCTCGTGCGGCACCCGCTCGGCCGCGGTGTGCCGCCAGCGCAACTTGCCGGTGTCGCGGTCGTAGCTCGTGACCAGAAAGCGGTAGAAATGCCGCGGGGCAGTCGTTCGCTTCTGGAAGTCGGGGTTCGTGGTTGGCAGTTCCTCCGGCTTCGCCTCGCGGTTGGTCTTCTCGGTGGAGAGGATGAAGACCTGGTCGCCCCACACGACCGGCGTCGCACTTCCAGTGCCGACGAGTGGTACCGTCCAGCGCACGCCATTGCCGGACGCGCCATCCCACGTCAGTGGCGGACTGGCGTCGGGTGCGGTGCCGTCGGCGTTGGGACCGCGCCATTGCGGCCAGTTGCCGTCGGCGGCCGCGGCAGGGAGTGCTAACAGTAAAGCGGTGAGCAGCGGACGCATCGGTGAGCCTCAACCAGTCGAGCGACAGCTTGCTGATGACGTTACGCCGCAGCGGGCCGTGGTACAATGCCTCAATGCCCCCCGCGTCCGACCTTCAAGCACGGCTCGACGCACTCGGCTCCGGCCCCGATACCGTCGTCCGCGCCGTGGAATTGGTCCTCGAAGAAGCCGTTCGCCGAGCGGCCAGCGATGTCCATTTCGAGCCGACACCGGCCACCCTGGAAATCCGGCTCCGCGCCGATGGCGTGCTGCATCGCGTTGCCGACATCGACCGCAAACTAGCCCCGAATGTGGTCGCCCGCCTCAAGGTAATGGCCGATCTTTTGACCTACCGCGTCGACGTGCCGCAGGAGGGCGGCGTCCGCCCCACCTTCGCGCCGCAAACGGCCGACATGCGCGTCAGCACGTTCCCGACGGTCCACGGCGAGAAAGCCGTCGTCCGCGTCTTCGCCGGAACCAGTGGTCTGCTCGATCTCGAAGAACTCGGCCTGCCCGCCGATACGCTTGCCCGTCTCGGTGGCTTGTTGCACGAACGGTCGGGAACCGTGTTCCTGACCGGGCCGAGCGGCAGCGGCAAGACGACAACGATTTACGCCTGTCTGCGTCGGCTGGTGCGCGAGGGCGAAGGCCGGCACGTCGTTACCATCGAGGACCCGGTCGAGCGTTGGGTCGAGGGCGTGAGTCAGTCGCAGGCCCGACCCGGGACGGAGTTCGACTTCGCCCGCGGCCTGCGCAGTTTGCTGCGACAGGACCCGGACGTGATCATGATCGGCGAAATCCGCGACCGCGAGACGGCCGCGGTCGCTACCGAGGCGGCGCTAACCGGGCATCTCGTCTTCAGCACGCTGCACGCCGGCTCCGCGTGCGGCGTCGTCGGCCGACTCCTGGAAATGGGCATCGAGCCATACCTGTTGACGAGCGGCGTCAAAGGCATCCTCAACCAGCGTCTCCTGCGCCGCCGCTGCGATAGTTGCGGAGGCACCGGCTGCGGTCGCTGCGCCGGCACCGGCTACCGTGGCCGGTTCCTGGTCGCGGAGTTGCTGACGCCGGACGCTGCGTTCCGCCGCGCGGTACTTGCGAAGGCCGATACTGAGGCGCTCGAAGCGGTGGCAGCCGAGTCCGGCTGGCGGACGATCCGCGACGCGGCAGACACGGCCGTTGCCGACGAGCGGACGACGGTAGACGAAGTCGATCGCGTCCTGGGGCCACGACACCGCGGTTGAGCCCGACGCGCCAGCGAGGGATTGCGCACGTCCCTCGCTGGCGCGTCGGGCTCAATTTCCGTGTCGCGTCTCGATGAAGCGCACGGTGCCGCTCTCGGAGCGCACGACCACGCTGTGCGTCATCGGGCCGCGCTCGGTCGTGCGGACGCCGCGCAGAAGACTGCCGTCGGTGACACCGCAGGCCGCGAAAGCGCATTCGCCGCGCAACAGATCCTCGACCTGGTACACCTTCGACTGCACGTTCGCCTTGCCGTCGGCGAGGCACGCCTGCAAGCCGCCACGCAAGCACTTCATGGCTGCGGCCGTGATGACCGCTTCCGGTGCGCCGCCGATGCCGTAACAGAGGTCGATGCCGCTATCGAGCCGGCAGGTCGAGATGGCCCCGGAGATGTCGCAGTCCTGAATCAACTTGATGCGGACGCCGAGCCGACGCATCTCGGCGATCCAGTGAGCGTGTCGCGGACGGTTCAGGATGCAGACCATGAGCTGGTTGATCGGCTTGCCGAGGACTTCGGCGGTCTTGCGCAGGACGACTTCCAAAGGCTCGTTGATGTCGATCCCGCCGCGCTTCGCCACCGCCGGCCCGTAGGCCAGTTTGTGCATGTAGTGTTCCTCGGTGTAGAACATCGAGTTCTCGCGGCCGAGGGCGATGACGCTGACGGCCTCCGGGCCGGAGGTGACCGTTGGCGTCGTACCGTCGATCGGGTCGACGGCCAGGTCGTAGAGTTCGCCGTCGGCCGCCCGGCCGACGCGCTCGCCGTCGAACAGTCCAAAGCTTTCGTCCTTCTTCCCTTCGCCGATGCGGACCATGCCGGCGAAGTCGATGGCGTTGAGCCGCTCGCGCATGGCGTCGGTGGCATCGCGGTCGGCCAGTTCCTTGTTGCCGCTGCCGATCCAGGCGGACGCAGCTAGGGCGGCCGCTTCGCAGGCGCGGACGAGATCGAGCATGAGGTGCTTCATGGATCGCTCCGGGGAGTGGGCGGGCGTTTAGGGATGGGTTTAGTCCGTCGGGGCCGCCGCGTCAGCCCGTTGGTTGGACATACGGCCAACGGTGCGTTATCATGGCGGGAAGCACGTCCGCCGCAGGGGCCGCTTCGGGCATGACCGCCGACGAACTCGTTGCGCTGAACGACCAGATCGCCGGCATGGCCCGCGCCGGTCTGCCCCTCGACGAGGGTCTCGCCGGCTTGGCCCGCGACATGAGCCGCGGCCGACTACGCCGCGTTACCGAATCCATCGCCAACGACCTCGCCAGCGGGGCGACGCTGCCGGAAGCGATCGAACGCCGTAAGTGCCAACTCCCGCCCTACTACGCCAGCCTCGTCACCGCCGGCGTCCGCACCGGCCGGCTGCCGGAGGTCTTGGCCACGCTGACCGCATACGCCCGGACCGTTGCGACCACACGCTACGTCATCGTCGATGCCCTGTTCTACCCGGCCGTGGTGGTCGCGCTGTCGTTCGTCTTGCTCGGGAGCCTCGTGTACTTCATCCTGCCGCAGTTCGACGACATCTTTCGCGGCTTCGGTATGAGGTTACCGGCGATCACCGAAATCGTACTGACCGTTGCCCGCCACCCGTTCCTATTCCTCGTCATTCCCGCAGCCGTCGTTGTCGGTGTCCCGCTCCTCGTGCGCACGATGCTACGGACAACGAAGCGCGGCCGGATTACCTGGGCGATGCTCGTCTACGCTGTGCCGGTCGTCGGCGGACTGCTCAAGTCCGCCCGATTGGCGTCGTTCGCCGATCTGTTGGCCGTCCTAGTCGAATACGAGATGCCGCTTCCGGAGGCGTTCAAGCTCGCCGGCGAGGCATCGAGCGAGCCGGTCATGGCCTACCGGGCCCACGAAATCCACGACCGGCTCGCGCAGGGAATGCCGATCGGAGAGGCGCTGAGCGGCCGAGGGCTTTTGCCGCAATGGGTTGCCTGGATGGCGCGGGCCGGCACCGATCGCGGCACGCTCGCAACGACGCTGCGGCAGATCGCCACCATGTACCGCCGGCAGGTCGAGTCGCGTTCGGCCCTGCTGCGGACGGTATTACCATCGATCAT
The DNA here is from genome assembly GCA_964574975.1 of uncultured Alcaligenaceae bacterium. Classification (GTDB taxonomy): domain Bacteria; phylum Planctomycetota; class Planctomycetia; order Gemmatales; family Gemmataceae; genus JAXMAS01. Next base: position 9,504 of record CAZNSL010000095.1, read on the forward strand.
CATCATCTCCACGGCCGGCGTTCTCACGATCGTGTTCGCACTGTCGATCATGTTGCCGATGATCAAGTTGATCGAGGGGCTGAGCAAGTGACCGGGGCGAGGTCCGGCCGTTCATGAGCGCCTCCGACTTCCTTCTGATGGGCGGCATCGTCGTTGCGGCGGTCTTCGCATATTGCGCGTTTCTGATCTTCGTCGGTCTGCGACTGAACAAGCTCGGCGTCGCCGCGTCAGTGCTGGCGATCCTGAGCGTCTGCGTCCTCTTCATCTTCTCGCTCGGCTACGCCGGGCTGCCGACGTCGGTGCTATTCGTGACGCTCGTGGCCGGCTGGTTGATGTACGCCTTCCTGCGCTATCGGCAGATCCGTCAGGAGGAACTGTTGCAGGTCGTTGCGGCGGCGGTGGAGACGAACCTGCCGATCGGCGAGGCCGTTCGCGCCTACCTTGCCGAGCGCCCCTCGGAGGCACGCAGCGCCGATTGGATTGCGGCCCTGTTCCTGGTATTCCCGCCGGGGTTCCTGCTCTGGCGTCACCGGCTCCTGTTCGACCGCCGAGCCGCGGAGTTTTCGTATCTGGTCGACGAAGGGCATTCGCTGGCCGAGGCGTACCGCACGGTCGGTGGCCTCGCACCGCGCGAGGTGCGCGTGGCCGCTGCCGTCGGCGAAACGACCGGCAAGCTGGCCGATTGTCTGCGCCGGGCCGACCGCGACCGCCTCGCCGGGGCGTGGCTGGAAATCGTGCCGCGACTGGTCTACCCCTTCATCGTGCTGTCCTTCGTCGCGGGTATCACCGCCTTCCTGATGACGTACATCGTCCCGCGATTGAAGAAGATCTTCTCGGAATTCGGTACGCCGCTGCCGGCCGCGACGACCCAGTTGATCGAGGTCAACGCCCGGTTGGCACCGTACCAATGGGTCATCGCACTGGCGATTCCGGGAGCGTTCGTCTGGGCGGTCGCGCTGATGTCCAGCTCGACGATTCGTTGGTACATGCCGTTCGTCGGCCGGCTCTATCGATGGGAGGCACAGGGACTCGTCCTCCGGTTGCTCGGTTCGCTCTTGGAAGTCGGCCAGACGGTGCCAGCCGCGCTCGGGCTGTTGGCCGAGGGCGACATGCCGTTCGTGGTGCGGCGCTGCTTGGGGCAGGCGCAGGCGTCGATCGAACGCGGCGAGGCGCTCGCGGACGCCTTGCGGGATGCGGGCCTGTTGCCGCGGTCGATGGTATCGCTGGTCGCCGCGGCCGAGCGGGCGCGGACGTTGCCGTGGGCGCTCACCGAACTCGGCGGGCACCTTGCCGGCCGGGCGGTGAGTACCGCTCGCCGCGTCTCGTACGTCGTCGGGCCGCTGCTGATCGTTGCGGTAAGTCTGGTCGTCGCTTTCATCGTCCTCGGCATGTTCATGCCGCTCATCGACCTCTTGGGGAGGATGTCGTGACGAGTGTGCGGGGTCGGCTGGGTTTCACCGTCATCGAGTGCGTCATCGCCATCGCGGTCTTGGGCGTCGCCGCGGTCCTGGTCGCGCAGATTGGCGTGCGGTCGCTGGCCGAGCGGGTGAACGCCGAGGAACAATTCGCGGCCCAGGAAGCGACCGCGAACGTGCTGGAAGCGGC
>CAZNSL010000096.1:0-11095 GCA_964574975.1 uncultured Alcaligenaceae bacterium
CCTCGCGGCGCAGGACACGCCGAACCGGCAGGTCGTACTCATCACCGACGGCCTACCGACGGCCCACTTCGAGGGTCAGTTACTCTACATGCTCTACCCGCCCGATCCGCGAACGGAGACTGCGACTTTGCGCGAAGGCCACCTATGCGCCCGCGAGGGGATCACGATCAACATCTTTCTACTCAACAGTTGGAACCAGTCGGAGGAGGACGTACGCTTCGCGCGAACGCTCGCAGAATCGACCAAGGGCCGCGTCGTCTACGTCGCCGGCCGCGATCTGGATCGGTTTGTCGTTTGGGACTACCTGAGCCGAAGGCGGCAGATTATCGCGTGAGGGCAGGCGTACGGCCATCACCATACCGACCGTGATCGAGCCATCGACGAGTAAGGTGCGGAGCGAGAACCCGATGGCGTGGCACGATGCCAATCGACTCGTATTTCCTCGCTATCGAACTCGCCAGGTTGGTCCCGGTTGGTCGGGACCAACCCTGGCGACGTGCTTCAGCTCAGTCGATCTTCGTGCCGAGTGGGACATTGCCGGCTCTCACCTCCTTGAGTCGCTCGCGGTAGCGCTCGTAGAGACGCGTCTGTTTACTGGTTGGCTCCAGCGGTTTGCCGTCGATGAATACGGCCTGGACCTGAGCCGAGACCTGGAGCGGGTTGCCCGTCGATAGCACCAGGTTCGCGCGCTTGCCGTACTCGATCGAGCCGAGTTCGTCGGCGACTCCCAGAATCTGCGCCGGGTAGAGCGTCACGGATTTCAACCCGTCCTCCGGAGGCAACCCGTAGGACACGGCGAATGCCGCCTCGTAGGGCAAGTTGCGGGTATTACTCGCGCCGGCCGACCGGATGCAGTATCGCACGCCTGCGTCGCGCAGTTTGACGACGTTGGTGAACGGCGCGTCGTACGCGTCCTCGCGCTCCTGTGGCAAGCTCATGATCGGCCCAGCGATGACTGGGATATCGCGGGTCTTGAGGGCGTACGATACCTTCCAGGCGTCGTTGCCGCCGCTCAGAACCAACTTGAGTTTCAGGTCGTCGGCAAGTTTGATCGCCTCCTCGATATCGGCCTTGCGGGACGCTTGAATGATCACGGGCTTCTCGCCGCGCGCGTAGGGGACGAGCGCCTCGATCCGCGGGTTCCGTGGCTGCTTCGGGTTCTGCTTGCGCCCGTCGTCGTAGGCGACGGCCTGGGCAAACAACTCTCGCAACCGGCGGAGTTTCTCGTCGCGTTGCTTCTTTGCCAACCCGCGCCCGAACGGCAGTGTCGGGTCGAACTTGGCGAAGAACGGCACCGCACTCGGAAGCTCGACATGCAGGGCCAACGGGTCGACGACGGTCATTTCGTGCGGCGTCCAGCCAGCGAGGTTGATGAGAGCGCCCTGACCGGCGATCACCGACCCGGTCGGCCGCGTGACGACTGTCGTGACGCCGTTGGCCCGCGTTACGGGGATGAGTTCCGAATCGGGGTTAATCCCCGTGCTGGCCCGCAAGTCGGGCTGGAAGTCACCACCCTCGCGGAAGTCGTTGGTCTCGCGGGCCGACTCCAGTTCGGCCAGCCCCAGGACAGTTGCCGCGTCGATCATTCCGGGGTAAAGGTGAAGCCCTTCAGCCGGGATCACCACGGTCTGCGGCGGGATGGCTACGCTTCCGTTCTGGCCGACGGCGCGGATGTGCCCGCGCTCGATCACGACCGTGCCATTCGGGATCGCCGGCCCACTGACTGGATGGACCGTCGCCCCGCGGATGGCGATCGGGTGATCGGGGTTGTAGGCCGGTATCTTGAAGCGATCGGCTCGCGGCGGCAATGGCCCGGCTGCTGCGGCCGCGACGGGCGTCATTTGCTTGTCGCGTTGGAAGTAGACCTCACCTTCGACGAGCGTCATCTCGACGCGGCTGAAACTGTTGAGTGGATGGCCATTGAAGATGGCCAGGTCCGCGTCCTTGCCGACTTCGATCGAGCCGATGCGCTTCTCCAGGCCGAGTTGCTTGGCCCCGTTGAGCGTGATAGCCTTCAGCACGTCGTCCTCGCTCATGCCACCGTACTTGACGAGCTTGGCCGCCTCCTGATACATGTGTCGCATTAGCTCATTCGAGTCCGATTTGAGGCACACGCTCGCGCCGGCATCGTGCAGTAGTTTGCCGGCGAAGGGGATGGCATCGGCGGCCTCGATCTTGTAAGCCCACCAGTCGCTGAACAAACTGACGCTGGCACCGTGTGCGGCGATCTCCGGCGCAACCTTGTAGCCCTCCAGAACGTGTTGCAACGATTTCACTTTGAAACCGAAGCGGTCGGCCACTCGCAAGAGCATCAGGATTTCGTCGGCACGGTAGCAGTGACAGTGGATGTGCAGGTCACCGCGCAGGATGTCGGCGAGCGCCTCGAGCCGTAGATCGCGCCGCGGCTCCGGGACCGACTTGCCGCCCTTGCGCGCCGCCTCATATTCGTCCCACGTCTTGCGGTATTCTTGTGCCTCCGTGAACGCCCGGACGTACACCGCTTCGACACCGAGCCGCGTGTTCGGAAACCGGCCGTCGGTGCGTTTCACGTTCTCGCCGAGGGCGAACTTCACGCCGCGCGGACCATCGGTCACGATCAGTTCGCGTCCCGGCTTGCCGTACTTGAGTTTGATGACGGCGTCCTGTCCTCCGATGCAGTTGGCGCTGCCGTGCAGCAGCCGAGCCGTGGTGACGCCACCGGCGAGCGCGCGGTAGATTTGTACGTCCTCGCCATCGACCACGTCGCGAACGCGCACTTCCGGTACCATCGACAGCGAGAACTCATTGACGCCGCCAGCGATGGCAAAATGGCTGTGCGTGTCGATGATGCCGGGCATCACGAACAGACCCGTTGCGTCGATGACCGTGGCCCCTTCGCTGACGACGTTCGGCCCGATGGCCGCGATCTTGCCACCGCTGACGAAGATGTTGGCATTCTGGAGCGCGCCGTTCGCGACCGTCAGCACCGTTGCGTTGCGGATCAGGACGCTCCCACCAGTGAGCGTTGCAGGTTTGCGGTCGGATTCCAGTTCGGCAGCCATGTCCTCCGGCGACGGCGGGCCAACGAACGGAACCGGTTTCGCCTCGGTGTCTGGACGCGGTTGTCGGGCGAGATCGCGGCCGTCGCGTTCGCCATCGTCGCGCTCGCGCCCATTTCTGCCGTCGCGTGCAACCCGCGCGTCGCGGGAAGGCGTCTCGAACTCGAAGCGTACACCGTCGGCGAAGACCATGCGCACCTGCGCAGTCGCCTTGTCGAAGTCACCCGACATGACGGTGAGGTGGGCCGGCCGACCAGTCTCGACCCTGCCGAGTTGCCCGTCGATGCCAAGCATCTTTGCCGGCCGCGTCGTCACGGCCGCGAGGGCCATGTCGGCCGGCAACCCGGCTTTGACCACCTTGCGCAGATGCGTCAGGAATTTGTCGGCTGCCAGTCCACCGGAACAGATCGCGAAGTGTACACCTGCCTTGTGTAGCTTCGCCGGCATTGCCGCCTCCTCGTCGCGGAGCCGACGGCGCTCGTCGCGGACGCGCTGCGTCAGGTTCGCCTCGCGTTCCTCGTTTGGCTCGGTGAACGTGAGTCGTACTAGCACCGGCACTTTCTCGGCGGCGAGCCGATCGACGAGCTTGCCCGCGTCCTTACCGCCGTAGATGATCGGCTTGATCTTGAATTCCGCGGCGAAGTCGAGTGCGCGGTGGATCGCATCGCGACCGTCGGCCTCAAACACGGCTAGTAACTTCCCGTCGAGTACGTCGCCCAGCGCCGCCAAAGCCGGATCGAACGGTGGCCGACGGCCCGTACGGCCACGTTTCTCGTAGTCGTTGTGCATTCGACGGTAGTGTGCGGCGTCGAGAAGTGTCTGTCGTGCGTGCGCGACGATGCCCATTTGCGAGCGCGGGTACCCATCGCCGGTCACACGGACCAGCCCGCCATGCAGTGCGACGGGTGCCCGAAGGATGGCCTCGCGCGGCGGCCCACCGCTTAGACTGACGAGGGCACTCTGGCCGGCAAAAATTCCACCCTCCGGGGCAAGAAGGGCCGCGGTGAATCCGGCTTTGCGCCAGCCGTCGGCTGCCTCGGCGTCGTCTTTGAGGGCAGCGTTGACGGTGAACTCTGGCGTCACGCCCTTGCGGTTGTCCGGTTTGGACGCGGCCAGCGCTTCACTCTCCAGGGCTTCAGGCGAGGTCGGCCCGACCTCGGAACGCTTCAGTGCGGTGTCGAACCCCCAGTGGCCGCAAGCATCGACGAAACCGGCGTAAACGGTGAGCCCTTTGCCCTCGATCTTGAGCGCGTCCGGCGGTACGGCGACATCGGTTCCGACGGCCTCGATGAAGCCGTCGCGGACGACAACGGCCGCCCCGTCGATCGCTTTGCCCGGTTCGGTGACGACTCGTGCTCCGGTGATGGCGTATGCTTTCGGTTGCAACGCCCGCGACGACGCTGCCGGCGTAGCCGCTTGTTCCGCCTTGCCGCGCCCACGAGGTGGCTGGGCCAATGTGACGGAGGACGCGGCGGCAATGACACCAACGATCAGGGCTGTGCGACGTATGTTGCGGTACATGCGGTGATCCTGCTCACAAACTTCTGCGCGGCGAGTCGGCCCCTAGCATATGCGGCCGTGCCGTGAAACGCAAAGAATTGTCGATGAAATGCTGCCCGCCGGCCGGTATTATCGCCCTTGTCACCTGGGCCGGAGAATCGACGATGCGCCGCACATGGCTGGTTACACTGACGACGATCGTGTTGGCGACCCGTCCGTCCAACGCCGGTGAGTTGGCTGCGGCGATCGACGAGTTGATCGCGGGACCGAATTACAAGCACTCCCGCTGGGGAATCCTCGCGGTCGAGACAAAAACAGGACGGGTCCTGTACGAGCACAACGCCGATCAATTCTTCATCCCGGCATCGACGACGAAGCTCTACACCTGTGCCGCAGCCCTCAAAGTTCTCGGCCCCGACCACGTTTTCGACACGAAACTCTTCGCCCGCGGCGACATCAAGGACGGAACGCTTCGGGGCGACCTGATCTTGCGCGCCTCCGGCGACCCGAGTTTCGGCAGCCGGACCCTAGCCGATGGTACGATGGCCTTCGTCAATGACGACCACACCTACGCGGATTCGACCTCGACCACCTCGTCGCTCACGCCGACCGATCCGTTGCGAGCGATGAAAGAGTTGGCCGCCGCGGTGCGCGCGGCCGGAGTCAAGGCCGTGACGGGCGATGTACTCATCGACGACCGTCTGTTCGACAAGAGCGCCAGCAGCGGCAGCGGCCCCGATCTGGTGACGCCAGTGGTGGTTAACGATAACGTCTTCGACATCATTGTGACGCCGGCATCCAAGGAAGGCGATGCCGCATCGGTCGTCGTCCGTCCCGAAACGAGTTTCGTCCGCGTGGATACCCAGGTGCGTACGGCCGCCAAAGGCACGCCGACCGTTTCGGTGAGTCGCGCCGGCCCGTACGAGATCGTGGTCCGGGGCAACGTGCCGGTTGGGGGGAAGTCGCAGGTGCGCATCGCGTTCGTGAAGAACCCTACCGACTTCGCCCGCAAGGTACTCATCGAAGCACTGAGACGGGAAGGTGTGACCGTTGAGGCGGACCTGTTCGCCGAACCGAAGAACGACTTGCCGGCGGTGGCCGAGTACGAGCGCCTGACTGCCATCGCTTCGTACCGTTCGCCGAAATTGTCGGAACTGGTCAAGGTCGTGTTGAAGGTAAGCCACAACATGTACGCGAGCATGCTGCCCGTACTTTGCGCAACGTCAAGAGGCAAACGCACACTTGCCGACGGGCTGAAAATCGAGGCCGAGGTTCTCAAGCAACTCGGCGTCGATACAGATGGCGTGTCGTTCGCCGGGGGGGCCGGTGGTTCGCGCGTCGACGCCACCACGCCGCGCGCGACCGTGCAGTTGCTTGCTGCGCTAGTCGCGAAGCCGGAGTATGCCGCGCTCGACGCGGGCCTGCCCGTCCTCGGCAAAGACGGAACCCTGGCGAAAGTCGTCTCGGCCGACAGTCCGGCGCGGGGACATGTTCGCGGCAAAACCGGTACGCTGTGGTACGATGACCTGCTCAACGGCCGGGCGCTCTTAACGAGTAAAGCGCTGGCCGGCACGGCAACGACCGCGGCCGGTACCAACGTCGTGTTCGCCGCCTTCGTCAACAACGTTCCATTGCCGAAGGGCGTTAAACCATCGCGCGAAGGAAAGGCGCTCGGGCGACTCGCCGAGTTGTTGTATCTGCATGGGAAATGAGGCCCGGCCACGGATCGGACTATGCCCAGGAGTGGTAAACGTGGAACCCGACAAGCGGCGGATCCGCAAGTTGAAGCGGACGGTCAAGAAAGCCGGCCAGAAATCTCTGCGACGCCGCCTCGAGCGCGAGTTGCGCGATAACCCTGAGGGAGCACACGAAAGCAAACCCGACTTTGGCCACTCATCGTCCACCGGTTTCAACGGACTCGACGAAGATCGCACCCGCCGGCAGCCCGACGACAAAAGGTAGCGCCCGCTGTACGACGCATCGCAATGACCGTAATGTCAGGGATACTGCCACGTCCGCGACCGCACGGGCGACCCATGCTCCTCACCCGCCTTTTTCGCAACGACGACGTGCCCGCGCTCGCCGCCGTGTGGAACGACACGGCTACGGGCCGAGGCGCGTATTCGTTGCGCGGCGTCTCGCCGATGGAACGCGCCGTTTTTTCGAAACCGTACTTCGACCCGGCCGGGCTGATCGTCGGTGAGGTTGACGGAGAAGTTGCGGGTTTCGCCCACGCCGGATTCGGACCGAATGCCGACGAGACCGCCCTCGACCGCACGAAGGGCGTCGTTCTCGCCGTTGCCGTTTGCCCTAGGTTCCGCCGCCGAGGCTTCGGCATGGAACTCCTTCAACGAGCCGAGTCCTATCTCTTCACCCACGGGTGCCGGGTCGCCCACGCAGGACCAACGCGTTCGTTGAATCCGTTCTATTTCGGCCTCTATGGTGGAAGCGACGCACCAGGCTTCCTGTTCAGCGACCATGCGGCCGGACCCTTTTTCGAGAACGCCGGCTACACTGGCGTGGAAACGACGCTGGTGTTCCAACGGAAGCTCGACCGGCCGTTGCAGTCTTCCGACTCGCGATTCCTAGCCATCCGGCGACGGCACGACGCCCAGTTGGTCTTGCGTCCCTCGATCGGCACGTGGTGGTCCGAGTGCGTCCTCGGGTTGATCGAGCCGGTGGAGTTCCGGCTGGAGGACAAGACTTCCGGCGCGCCCGTGGCCCGTGCCTCTGCTTGGGAAATGGAAGGGTACAGCCTGCGGTGGAACCTTCCCGCTGTTGGACTGCTCGACATCCACGTGCGCTCCGACCTGCGGCGGCAGGGCTTGGCCAAGTATCTACTCACCCAACTCGTGCGCAACCTCCAGGAGCAGTATTTCGGCATCCTCGAAGTGCAAGTGCCCGAGACGAATCAGCCAGCCATCGCACTTTTCCGACAACTCGACTTCGAACAGATCGATGTGGGGCGCTCGTACAGTCGAGATCTCAAAATGCCTTGAATCATGGAGGGTCTACGGCAATTCCCAGGTTAGCGTCAGGCGCGCGACTGGGCCAGGTAGCCGCAACCGGATCATCGGCACCGGGTCGAACGGGTCCGGCTCGCGCTCGACGCGCACAATGGCGGGGCGAGCCCGCATCCCGGCCGCCGAATGCAGGCTCAGAACCACCTCGCCTTCCTCCGGCACCACATCCGCGAGCGTCACTCGCTGCCGGTCGGCCTCATACGTGCGGGCAACGCCTTTCAGGATGTAACTGTGTGGCCTCTTCAACTCGAATAGCTTCCAGCGCGATCCGGTAGGCGGCGCGATCTCGTATGCGATCGGCCAACCTCGGAATCGGGCCGCTGTGGCATTCGCGTCCGCAACGACCCACCCAACATTGTACTTTCGGCAAAACGCTTCCAGATCAACGTCCGACCAGTCGGCGATCGCGCGACCGGCCAGATAGCCATTCGCGAGGTGGGCGAAACAATATTCCACATCGGCATCGCGGTCGGGCGGCAGCAGGAAGTCCCGCCCGACGAGATCCGGCAGGAGAATCAGGCTCGGAGCGGCGACGGCCGACTCAGGAACCTCCCACAGAATGCGGGCAGTCGGGCGAGAGACGTCGCGGAGGAAACCAGCGAACGCTTTCACGTCGTTCGATAAGCCGAATTGCAAAGGCCGTGCGCCCCAATGTGGCAGTTCCGCGACGGCTGACGGGCGGACCAGCCAGGCGCTGACGGAACAGAAAAGGACACCTGCAATCGCGTACGGCAACAGTGGCCGACCGCGTCCACGTACGAGCCACTCGCCGCAGGCCGTCAGAGCGATCGCAGCCGGAACGATCAGGAACGCAAGCCCGACAGTCGCCCAGTGTCGGGCACCGAGTAGCGCCAGCGGTTCCCAGATGAGGGCAATGGCGGCCGCTCCCAGCAACAACAGCCCACAGGTCAGGAGGTAAAGCCCCGGCCGGCGGTCGTGCCGCACCTTACGGATACAGCCGCCGAGACAGCCGCCAACGATTAGCAGGCAGCAAGCGGTTCGGTCGTTACTGGACAACAGACTGAGCGCACCGGGCAGCCATCCGTCGCGAGGTGCGGAATCCGCGCCGGCAGCGAAGGGTAATGCAATCCACCAGAACCTCAACCACTCGCGCAACCAGGGAAATATCGCTGCGAGGGCCGCAGCTTGCAACAGGGCGAGTGCGGCGGACCACAACGGCGAGTGTTTTCGGCACATGCCGGCCCAGCAACACGCCGTCAATAGCGCGAATCCGCTCCAGGCTACTGGCTGGAGGAACCAACCGAAGGCGGCCGTGACCAGCATGCCGAGCCAGCCAAACAGGCACGGCACACGGTGCCATCGGCTGAGGAGCGCGAGGTGTAACACGGCGAACATGGCCAACAGGGCCGCGCTCAACTCGCCCTCGTGCAGCAACTTCTGGCCGGCCGCGCTTCCGCCGAGAAGCACGATCAGGCCGGCGGACGTAGCCGCCGTAACCGAGCGCAGGCCGACAGCCCGGGCCGCCAGCCAATATCCACACGGGAGGAGCCACCACGTGGCGGCCAGCCCCACTTTGTACGCGGCAGCCGAATCGATACCCGGCGCGAGCAGGAACAACTCGAACGGCCGCGCCCCGCCGTCCACGACGGCAGTGCGCGGATAACCGGCCGACAAGGCCGTATCGTAACAGCATGGCGATCCCACCGCTCGCCAATTGGTGGCGGCAACGCGAGCGTGGTACAAATGGACGGCGTGCCGGCCCGACACGACCGGTTCGTTGTCCAGAAGTCGAGGGAGCGGGTTGTCGCCGAAAAGGGCAAGAGCTTGCCAACCCTGGATACCGAGCGCCAGGGCGAGCAGCGCTAGGCTGCGCAACCAACGGGGAGCAAGAGTCGGCGCGAGTCGTGGCGAGTCGTCCATGACGGCCCCAATGGTATCTCGGAATTGACCCGCGCGGCAAGGCGAACCGCATTGCTTGACTGGAACGCGCGCCTTGTTAAGATGCACTGTTGTCGCTCGAGTGCCGAACCGACCCCGTGGGCGGCCGCCATGAAGTGCCAGAAATGCAGCAAACAAGCGGTGATGCACATCACCGAAGTGCTGGGCGAGGAACAGTTCGAAGAGTACCACTTGTGCGAGGACTGCGCCCAGAAGTACCTCTACGAGTCGCCGAAAAAAAGCGGCAAGCACGCCGAGACAAACGTCGGCGATGAGTCGGAGGAGATCGGATCGCTCAACGCCCGCGAGTGTCCCGTCTGTGGCATCAAGTTCGTGGAGTTTCGCAACTCCGGCCGGCTCGGTTGTCCACACGACTACGAAGAGTTCCGCGAGGAACTCTTGCCGCTGTTGGAGAACATTCACGGCGAAACTCGACACGCCGGAAAGCAACCGCGACGGCTACCGCAGACGCGCCAGGCTCAGTCGGAACTGATCCAGCTGCGCAAGCAACTCCAGCAGGCCATCTCGCGCGAGGCGTACGAGGAAGCGGCCAGCATTCGCGACCGCATCCGCCGCATGGACGGCTAACGCCTTGGGGGCCGCATGAAGTGCCAGTTCTGCGACTGCGACGCGACGGTCCACCTGACTAAGGTGGTTCAGAAGGTAAAGCAAGAGGTCCACCTCTGCCAGACGTGCGCCGAGAAGCAGTTCGCGACGCCGGCTTCCGAAATGAGCCTTTCGACAATCCTGCAAACGTTGATCGGCCAACACGTCAGCACACAGACCGAGGAACTCTCTCGGTTGAACTGCCCCACCTGCGGGATAAAATACATGGAGTTCCGCGCCGACGGCCGATTGGGTTGTCCGTCCGATTACGACCTATTCCGTGTCGGCCTGCTGCCGATCCTGGAGCGGGTCCATCGGGCGACCCGGCATGCCGGCAAGGTTCCGCGCCGTTCCGGAGCAGCGGCACGCCCGGCCGATCTGCTCGACCTGCGCCAGCGGTTGCGCAAGGCGGTGGCGGTGGAAGATTACGAACTCGCGGCCCGCCTGCGCGACGCGATCCGACAGAAGGAAGCCACGGATGAACCTGGATAGCCTGATCCCGTCCACCGGGGAGTGGCTCCGCGGTTCCGGACCCGAGGCGGACATCGTCGTCTCGACGCGCATCCGCTTGGCCCGCAACCTCGCGTCGTTTCCGTTCACCAATCGCGCCAGTCCTCTTCAGAAAGCCGAGATCGAGGCGCTATTGCGCGACCGCATCGCTCGGCTCGAGACGCCGCTGCCGCTACAGTACGTTCACGTCGCCGGACTGCCGGCGCTCGACCGCCAGTTCCTGGTCGAACGGCAACTCGTTAGCCGCGAGATGGCCAATGCCGACGGCCCCCGCGGCGTCGCATTCGACGACCGCGAATCGATCAGCCTGATGGTCAACGAGGAAGATCAGCTCCGACTCCAGGTCATGAAGAGCGGCCTCGCGCTCGACGAGGCATGGCACGACATCGACCGCGTCGACGACTTGATCGAGGAAAAGGTGACCTACGCTTTCAGCGAGGAATTCGGCTACCTGACGGCCTGCCCGACCAACGTCGGAACCGGCATGCGCGCCAGCGTCATGCTGCACCTGCCCGCCTT
>CAZNSL010000097.1:0-11079 GCA_964574975.1 uncultured Alcaligenaceae bacterium
TTGCCGGGGTGCAGGTCGCGGTGGACGACGCCGGCTGCGTGTATGCGAGCGAGAAACGTCCCGAGTTCGCAGGCCAGCACTTGTCGTGACGCTGGCGAAAGTGGCCGCTCGAACACGGCGGTCAACGGTTCGGCGTTGGCAACGGTGTTCGCGACGACCCAACTCGCTCCGGGACCGCGGCCCTCGACGCCCCACGCCAACGGTTGCGGCGTCGGGATACCGCGGCGGGTCAGTTCGTCCGCCAGCTCGAACTCGCGTCGTGCCTTGACAGGGCGGAGCAACTCCCGCGCGAACGAGCGCAGTCCGACCGTGCGGTTCTGCTTGACGTACACGTCGAAGTTCGCGCCGCGGAGGCGGTAGACGGCTCGGTACGGCCCGTTCTTCACCGTCTCCACGGCGGCCGATAGCCAATCGTCCGGCCGGACACCATCTGCGGCAGTCCAGCGAACGCGCATCAGTTGCTCGCGGAGTTCGGTCATGCGCCACGCCTTTCCGGCCAGCCCGGAGCGCAAGCGACGGGTACAAAATGTCCCGTTGCTTGCGCGTCGGGCTGGCACGACGTGAGGAGGTTTCTCCATAGATCGCCGCCCGCCGCGATACTGTAGTGTTGCTCGACGGCCCGGCGGCTGGCGGCACCCATACGACGCCGTAACTCGGCATCCCGGGACAACTGGCGAACGGTGTCAATCCATTCGGCTGCGGTCGTAGCCAGGAAGCCCGACACGCCCGGTCGCACCATCGTCGTGTGGACGCCGACCGGGTTGGCGATCACAGGCAGTCCTGCCGCCATGTACTGCAACACCTTCAGGCCACATTTGCCCCGGCTCCAGTCGTCGTCCGGCACCCACGCAACGCCGATATCCGCCGCGGCGATGTCGCTCGCTTCCGTCGTCTCGCTCCACAAACTTGGATCGACGGGAAGGCGGTCGAACGTCGGGAATCGGTCGCACACGACTTTGAGCCGCACGCCTTGCAAGGCATGGCCAATGGCGTCGAACAGCGGTCGCGCCCGCTCCAACCCTTGCAGAGTACTCGACGAGCCAACCCATACTAGGCGCACCGCGTCGCCGTCGTGACGGGCAACGGGGTAGGCCGACGGATCCACGCACGTCGGAATGACGCGAGTGGATGTGGCCCCCGCGTCGCTGGCCCGATTGGCGAGCCATTCGTTGCCGCACACGACCGTGTCGCATTGCTGTACGGTCGCGCGGAAGCGCCGCCAGCGCGACGCACTCGCCGCCGACTTTCGGCTGTACGAGTCGCGCAGGAACACCGCATCATCGAGATCGAAGACGAGTTTGCGGACGCGGCGGCGTAGCAGGGCAATCTGCCACGCAGGCAGCAACCTCCGCTGCAGGACGACGACATCGGCCGTTCGCAGGTCGGAGCCGAGCGTGGCCCGACCCCACCACGACTGCGGTAGGGCGAACAACTCGAGGTCGTACCCGGCGCGACGGAATTCGTCGCGGAACGCGCGCAGCCGGTAGCGGCAACAAACGTGATCGGGCGATTCGACGAGTGCGGCAACGCGCACGATTGGCCCTCCGTGGCCGAACGACGAATGTTAACGGCGGCGCGATAGTTCGCGGGCGATGTCGCGCTTGGCGTCGGCTGACTTCGCCGATTGCCGCTTGTCGTGCAATTGCTTGCCGCGAGCGACGGCGATCTCAACTTTCGCCTTACCGGCCTTGAAGTAGAGCCGCAGCGGTACGAGCGTGAAACCGCGATCCGACGCCTTGCCCGCGAATTTGGCGATCTCGCGGCGGTGCAACAGCAGCTTGCGCGGGCGCTTCGGCTTGTGGTTCAGTCGGTTGCCCATCGCATATTCGGGGATTTCGCTGCCGATGAGCCACAGCTCGCCTTCGTCGATGCGCGCGTAGGCATCGTCGAGGACGGCGTAGCCGGCTCGCAGACTTTTGACCTCGGTACCGCACAGGACGATACCGCATTCGAGCGTGTCGATGATCTCGTACTCGTGGAACGCGCGTCGGTTGCGCACGACCACCTTGATCGCCTCATCGTCGTGCTTCGCGGGCCGGGCCATGACAACCTCCGAACCGTCATCGTAGCATTCTGGCCCCGCCGGGGATACGCCAAGGACAACCGCATCGGCCGCGGCGATTCTCGACTTGACAGGAAACCGCCCGCGGATATGGTCCCGCCCTCTCAGTGACCGATGGTTTCGCGGGACGGGGGCCGGTCGCCGGCGCGTCGGGGGACGCGGCGGGCAGGCCTCACGCTCGCGCCGATGGGGCCGACTGTGGCCGACACTGCCACCACCGTGGCTACGCTCAAACGAACGGTTCGCCGCTTCGCCGATGAGCGCGGCTGGGAACCGTACCACAGCCCGAAGAACCTCGCCATGGCCCTGGCCTGCGAGGCAGCGGAGCTGATGGAGCCTTTTCGGTGGTTGGAGTGTGCCGAGTCGCGGACGCTGACGCAGGACCTAGCGCAACGCGAGGCGATCGCGGACGAATTGGCCGATGTCGCGGTGCTACTGCTCAACCTGAGCTTGGCACTCGACGTGGACCTGAGCGACGCCATCGCCGCGAAGATGACCAAGAACGCAATCAAGTACCCGGCACCGGGGACGTAAGGTTGGGGACCGGCCGCGGCAGGGGGGATCGCCGCGGGTGGTAAGGGGGGTGTGGCCGTGAAGCAGTTGTTGCGTGGGACGTGGTGGAGTGTCGTGGGTCTATTGCTCACGGGCCATGCGGTCGCCCAAACGACTCCGCCGCCCCCGGAGCCGCCGGCTCGTCCTATTGGACCGAAAGTCTACACGCCGACCGTCACACCCATCGGTAGCCCGCCGAGCGCGCAGCCGTGGACCCAACCGCCGACACCACAAAACCGTCAACAGTTCGCGCCGCCAAGTCCGATCGTACCGGCCAGTGCGTCGGCCCCGGCTCCGGTCCCGGCCGCACCACCCGCGATGCCGAGCCAACGACAGCCGGCGGCCCCGCCAGCTCAATTGCCGCCACTCCAGTCGCCGAGCGTCGTCGTCGAAAAGCGCGGGCCGGAAACCGTCAACTTCGGACAGCCACTCGTCTACGAGATCGTCGTCCGCAACACCGGCCCGAGCGCCGTCTTCGACGTGCGCATCGTGGACGAGGTACCCGGCGGCGTGCGTTACTTGGGCGGCGAGCCGGTCGCCGAGATTCATGGAAATAAACTGAGCTGGTCGATGGGTGTCCTCGAACCAAACGGCGAGCGCAGCGTCCGCGTCGAGTTGCAGCCGCCCGGCGAGGGCGAGATGCGTTCCGTGGCGACGGCGACATTCACGACGGCCGTTTGCGCTGCTACCCGCGTCGTCCAGCCGCGGCTGACGGTCGCCATGCGTTGCCCCGAACAGGTGACGGCCGGCGAGGCGGTACCGTTCCAGATTCTGGTGTCGAACCCTGGCTCTGGCGCGGTGACGAACCTGATGCTTCGCTGCAAGTTGCCGGAGGGCTTGCAGCACCCGCAAGGCCAACTCGTCGAAGCCGATATGGGCGGTCTCGCCGCCGGCGAGACGCGGACGGTCACGCTCAACACCGTTGCCGCGGGTGGCGGACGACTTGCACCGGAGTTGATCGCAACCGGTGATGGCGGGCTGGAAGCCAAGGCCACCGCCGCGGTCGTCGTCCACGAGGCGGCGCTGGCGATCAAGCGCAGTGGCCCGGCCCGTTGCTACCTCAAGAGCGAGGTGAACTTCGAACTGGAAGTCGCCAACCCGGGTTCGGCTGTAGCGTCGAACCCGGTGCTGACCGAGACGCTTCCGGCCGGCTTCGACTTCGTATCCGCGACCGAGGGTGGTCAGTTCGACCCGGCGACGCGCATCGTCAGTTGGCACATGCCGGCCCTGGCGGCCGGGGCCAAGAAGAAGTACGCCTACCGAGTCAAGGCCATCGCCATCGGCGAACAAGTCGATAAGGCCGTCATCCAAGCCGACCGCAACATCACCGCCAAGGTGGAAACTTCCTTCAACGTCGAGGGTATTGCCGCCCTCAGGCTGGAAGTCGTGGACTTGGAAGACCCGGTCTCGGTTGGCGGCGAATTGAACTACGAGATTCGCGTCTACAACCAGGGGAGTTGCCCCTGCACGGGCATCACCATCCAAGCGACGATCCCGGACGGCTTGCAACCACTGAACGGCACGGGGCCGACGAACTACCGCACGCAGGGGTCGCAGTTCGCGTTCGAGTCGCTGCCGAAGTTGGCGACGAAGGCCGACGCGGTTTACCGCATCAAGGTCCGCGGCGTCCACCCCGGCGATTACCGCTTCAAGGTGCAGATGACCTGCGACCAGTTGCGGCAGCCGGTGTACAAGGAAGAAAGTTCGCGGGTTTACAAGGACGGCTGACCACTGTCGGCTTGGCCTTGAGGTGGGGGGAAGGCGTTGCTAATATCCGGCACGGAACCGAGAACCCGACGGCAAGAGCCGCCGCCTCGCTCCGCCGGACGTTCGACGCCAGCCGGATCGGACCGACGGAACGGATCGAGACGCGGCACGGCCCGCACCCACGAACGGGTCGGACGCGCCGTCTGGGGGAGGGGGAGCCTGAGATGAACACGGGCCGTTCGCCGAAGGAATTGGTGAAGGTTCACATCCGCTGGATGATCCGGCGCGATATGCCCGAAGTCCTCCTCACCGAGCAGGAGAGCTTCGAGTACTCCTGGACCGAGGAAGATTTCCTCAAGTGCCTGCGGCAGCGCAACTGCATCGGCATGGTCGCGGAGTGCGGCGAGCGCGTCGTCGGCTTTATGATCTACGAGCTACACAAGGCCAAGTTGCACGTCCTCAACTTTGCCGTTCACCCGGACTTCCGCCGCACCGGCATCGGCCGGCAGATGGTGGCGAAGTTGATCGGCAAGTTGTCGTCGCACCGGCGGACCCGCATCACGTTGGCGATCCGCGAGACGAACCTGGCCGCGCAGTTGTTCTTCAGAACGATGTGCTTCCGCGGCGTGCGCGTCCTTCGAGGTTACTACGAGGACAGCGGCGAAGACGCCTACCTGATGCAGCACCGCATCAGCGAAGACTCGTCCCTCGACGATGTCGAGGAACCAGTCAACCGCATCGCACAGTACGAAGAGAACTGATCCGCATCGTTCCCGGCCGGCGAGGTGCCAACGCGATTACGCGTCGGCACCTCGCCGGTCTCGTATTCTCACCGATCCGCAGGAAACTCCTTGCCCGCCACGTTCCCGCTGTTTACCTTGACGTTAGCGACGGAACGCTCGACCCAATCGCTGCAACCGCGATGACCGACCCATTCACACCAGGAGTACGCACCGATGCTTCCTCCGTCGATTCGCCACACCCTATTGACGGCTGCGGCTGTCGCGTTCGCCGCGGGAACCGCCTGCGCGCAAGGCAATAACCCACCGGCACCGGCAGCGCTCGACACCGCGAAGGCGCTTGGAGACATCAACAACGCGATCAAGGCGTTGGGCGAAAAGCTCGACGCCGCACTGACCCGCATCAATTCCGACCTGAAGGAACTGCGCGACGATGTCTCCGCGGTCAAGCGCGACGTAGGCGATGTCAAGACGCGTGCCGCGACGAACGAGTTGGACTTGCGCCGCTTGAACGAAGAACTCGTGGCGCTCAAGAAGCGGCTCGACGAGATGAAGACCCTCCCCAACCGGGAGACGAGTAAGGTTACGCAGACCGCGCGGGTTCGCTTCGCGAACAAGTACGGTGCCGACATGAGCGTGTACCTCAACGGCCGGACCTTCACCGTGCTAGCGAACGAGGAGCGCGAGGAGGCCGTCGCGCCTGGCCCGATCGTGTATCAAATCCTCGGTTACCAGACGACGGCCAAGTACAATACGCTCACCGAGAACCAACTGTTGACCGTCACGCTGCGGCCGGCGTACTGACCGTCGACGCCGGCACATTGACTTCGGGCGGGGCGGAGACGCACCCCGCCCGCTGCACGCGCGGGGGACAGCCGGCGCATGATTGTGACCATCGACGGGCCTGCCGGAGTCGGCAAGAGTACCGTGTCGCGAGCACTGGCCCGGCGGCTCGACTTCGAGTTTCTCGACACTGGGGCGATGTACCGCGCCGTCGCCTTCGCGGCTCTTCGCGACGGTATCCCGTTCGACGCCGTCCCGGATTGGGTGTCGTCGCTCGACATCGTCGTCACGGCAGGCCGCTTGCTGCTCGGTGGGGAAGACCTCGGCCCGAAGCTGCGAACGCCGGAAGTATCGGCGACGGCGAGCAAGGTCGCGGCCGTCCCGGCGGTGAGACATTTCCTCGTCGACATCCAGCGTCGAGCGGCGGTGGGGCGCGACGTTGTCTCGGAAGGCCGCGATCAGGGCACGGTTGTCTTTCCCGACGCCGAGCGTAAGTTCTTCCTGACCGCCGATCCACGGGAGCGCGCCCGTCGCCGGCACCGCGACCTTGAGGCCGCGGGCCGACTCGTTACCCTGGAGGAGGTCGTCCGCGAGCAGTCTGAGCGCGACGATCGCGACGCTCGTCGCGCCGTCGGCCCAATGACTCCTGCGACGGATGCCATCGTCATCGACAGCACCGCCATGTCGGCGGCCGAAGTTCTGGAGCGCATGGTCACCGAGGTTCACGGATGGCGAAACTCGGCATCGCGTTCTACGAATTCGCCTACTGGGTGATGGCGTTCGCCTACACCCTCGGTTTCCGGCTCCGTGGCCGCGGCGTCAACAACGTACCGAAGACGGGGCCGGTCCTTTTCATCGCCAACCACCAGAGCTTCCTCGACCCGGTGGCCATCGGCCTGCCGATTCGGCGTCACATCTTCTATTTGGCTCGGAAGACGCTATTCGCCCAACCGGCGTTCGGCCGGCTCCTACGCGCGGTGAATTGCGTGCCCATCGACCAGGAGGGCGTCGGCAAGGATGGCATCCGCGAGATCATCAAGAAGCTCGAAGCGGGCGCTGCCGTCCTCGTGTTCCCCGAAGGGGAGCGTAGTTGGGACGGCCAGATGAACGAACTGCGACCGGGGATCGTCCTGTTGCTGAAGCGCGTGCAGGTGCCGGTCGTGCCGGTCGGCATCGCTGGGGCGTTCGACGCTTGGCCGCGAACCAAGAAGTGGCCGCGTTTCGGGCCGCTATGGCGGCCACAAGTTGGCTGTCCGATCACGGTTTCCGTCGGCCCGTCGCGCGACCCCAAGTCGTACGCACACTTGTCGCGCGAGGAACTGCTGACGACGCTTCACCGGGACATCGAGGTCGAATGGCGGCACGCGCAGCGGATGCTGACGCGCCGGTAGCCTTCTGTCGCCGGGGTTCGCGATTCCGGCGATAGAAGGCATTGCATGAGCTTCGGCGCGGCAATTTCGCCGGGCAGTCCCTTGCGGTCGGCCGCGCGCCCGGTTACGATGAGACGCACTTCGACGAACGACGGCCGGCCGCGCGTTCTTGCGGCCACCCGGTGTGCAACGCCCGGCCGCCCGTCGGAGGAGCAACCATCGTGAGGTTACGCAAATGCCACCCCTCCCATGCAGATTACCCAAATTACCGCCGATGAGTTCCTCGTGGACGCGGCGCTCCAGTCGGGCACGACGGACGCGGGCGTCGACAATATGAAAGCGCTCGACGCGGCCTTCGCCGCGGCCGGGCCAAACAACGGCACGGTGCAACTGCCGGCTGTCACGTTCTATTTTGCCAACACGAATCCGAATCGAAGTGTCCTGGTACTCGACGAGCGCTCGGCGGGCATCACCATCCGCGGTGCGGGCCGCGGCAAGACGCTCCTGGTGCCGATGGGCACAGGCGAAACGATCTACATCGTATCGACGTTGATCCCCTACTTCAGCTTCGGTCGATTTTTGGCAACGGGTATGCCCACCGATGTCGTTGACGAAATCCCCGACATCGCCAACTACGCCGTCGACGACCTGATGTACTTCTGGAAGTTTAACGAGTCGGGGCAGCGCTCGGATCGGCAGTTGCTTACGATCATCGAAGTGAACGACGCGGAGGAAAAAGTCGTCCTCAGTGGCGCAATCGGGGTCGGCTTACCGGACAAGCCGACGAACTTCAAGCACATCAAAGGCGCGCGCGTCCTCGGGGCGGTCGCCCGCGGCACCCGGACGATTCAACTGGTGGAAGATCACGACGCGCTTATGTTCGTGCCCGGCGACGACGTGGTGATCGGCGACGGCCCTGGTGCGTCGCAATTCTTCGGCGAGTGGGCGACCGTTGCGGCCGTCGAACCATCCGAAGGCCGTGTGACGCTGGCCGCCGGCGTGCGTCGCAGCTACGATGCCGGACTGACTTGCCTGGTGCCCGGCCGACCGACCGACGGCCCCGGCTCGCCGCGACAGCACCTCGCCGATGTCACCTTGCGCGACTTCTCCGTTGCCGGTGCCCTCCTGAGTACCTCGCTCGGACAGGTGCGTTTGGCCGTCCGTATGCAGATCGTCAACGTGGGTTTCGGGGCCGCCGAGCCGGCCAACGACCCGGACCCGAACACGGTGAGTTACAACATCGCCCTCGCGGAGTGCGGACGCCTGACGATGCGCGACTGTTACCTGGACGGCGGACTGCGCTGCACCGTCGGCCAGGACATCGTCATCGACAATTTCGTGGCCCGCAGCATCACCAACGAAGAGTACGGCATCGACTACGAATTCGTCAACTGCACGACCAACCTGGAGTTCACCCAGTGTTGGACTTGCCGTAAGTCCTTGCGGTTGAGAATCCCCTGGAATTCCTGGATCGGGTGGCGCACCCCTGGGGAAGGTCCGCCCAGCTCGGGTGAATCGCCGTTAGCGGGGCCGGCCCGGCAGGAGCCGAACCGCCTGCGCCCTGGAATCGCCGTAACCCCAAGGTGGCGGCCTGATCCGGGCCTCGGCAACACTGGGTGAACTCCAGCACGACCAACGGGGCCGGCGGATGGACGAGCTACCCGCCGGAGTGCGAGCGCATCAACCTGACGAACTGCACTATCCGCAACTACGGATATTCCGCTCAGGGCAGTGCGAATCCCTCGATTCAGTTCGCCAAGGGATCGCGGATCACCAACCTGCGGATCGCCGACCGGCGCTTCCCCCCGCCGACCCCGTTCGTCATCTTCGTCCACCCTGACGACCTTCAGTTGACGAACGTCGTTTCGGACACGCAAATGAATTTCGAGGGGCAAAACCTACGTCTGCTGAACGTGTCGGCCCCGCTCGTCTACTTTACGCTGACTAGTAGCGGCATCCTGCTCGCGCCGCTGGCGGCCGGGACGTTGGAGGATGGCTCGGCCGCACTGGACCAGCCGCTGACGGTGCGCTCCAATGGGGTGGTGCGAGTGCCCATGTTCGCTCAAGCCGCGGTACATGGCCCGGACCTGATAGTGCAGGCGAACCCGGACGCGGTTGCGCTTCAGGTGCGCTCTCTGACGCCGACGACCGCAGCCCACCTGATGGAATGGCAGAACGGTCTCGGGTCGCCGATGTTCGCCGTCCGCACAGATGGCTTTCTGGCGACCGGCCAGTCGGATCTGAGCGGCACAATAGGCCAGATCGTGCGCAAGCTCCCAATCTTCGACATCGACGGCAACCTACTTGGCTACATCCCCATTTACGACAACCTCTAACTGGCCCGCGCGGGGAAAGCATGCGCTCCCCGCACGGGCCGTCGCGCCGGCGCGCGCCGGTCGAATCCCTCATTCGCATCGGATCGCCCGAACGGAAGGAGAACCACCGTGACGAAGACCTCCAACGCGATCCGCGGCGCTCTGGCCGCCGGAGTACTTCTGCTCGGCGCGTCGGCCGCCAGCGCCCAAGTCATCGGCAGCGACTTGATGGTCGCCAACGGCTTGGCCGGAGTCGGCAACCCGTCATTTCTGCAGCGCTACAGTGGAGCGAACGGCCAGTTCCTCGGGTCGTTTCTACTGGGTGGCCCACAGAACGGGGCCGTAACCGTGCGCTACGGCATGGACGGCAGCCTCTACGTCGGCAGTGAGACGGTCGGACAGATCAACAGATACAACCCGAACTCCGGGGCGTTCATCAACACCGTTGTGCCGAACAATGTCGATAGCTCGGCTCGGTTCGCGTTCGGGACGGACGGCAACCTCTACTTCCTCCGCGGAACAACGACCTACAGCATCGAGCGGGTCAACGCGATCACGGGAGCGCCCGTCGGCACGTTCGTGTCCACGGCCAACAGCGGATTGGTTGGTGCCCCGAGCGACATGACGTTCGGGCCAGACGGCCATCTGTACGTCGCAAACGGCGACAATATCCGTCGGTACGATGGAGTCACCGGAGCGCCGTTAGGTGCGTTCGTCGCGCCTGGCAGTGGGGGGCTGACAAATGCCTTAGCACTCCAATTTCTTCCCGACGGCAGTTTGCTGGCTTCAAATGTTGGCACAGTTCCTGGAAACATCCTCCACTACGACGGGACGACCGGCGCATTTTTGGGCGTATTCGCTTCCGGCAACGGGCTGTCCGTGCCATACGGCATGGCCATCGGCCCCGACGGGTTGCTATACGTTGCGTCCAAGTTTACCGACAGCATACTCCGCTTCAATGCGACCACGGGCGGGTTTGTCGACACGTTCGTGGCCATGACCGCGGGCCATGCCCCAACGTTCATCGCGTTTACGCCGACACCGATTCCCGAACCGCCGAGTCTAGTACTCGCTGGATTCGCTGGCGTCGGCATATTTGCGTCGTCGCAACGGTATCGGGCTAAAGTCTGCCCGACAACCTGCCCAGTCAACTAACGATTCGCATCCCGTGACACCCCCTTTCTCACCAAGGAGACTGCCATGTTCAAACCGACCAGCCGCGCTGGCACACCCGTTATCACGCCGCCGTTGCGATCTGAAGACTCGACGACTGCGGTCGCGCAAGCGAACGCGGAGGCGTTGATTTCGGCCGCGATGACCGCAGGCCGCTTTAACGGCACCGTCCAACTCCCGGTCGGCAACATCTATTTCGATACTGCCGTCCAAGACGCCCCTATTCTCGACGAGCGGCATGCGGGCATCGTCATCCGCGGTTCCGGCCCCGGTAAGACCGTCCTCATCCCCGTCAACGCTAAAGGTTTCAACTTCGTCTCGCGGTTGGTGGACGGCCGGTCGCGGGGCGACATCTCCACTTCCACTATCGTTAGTGT
>CAZNSL010000098.1:0-5299 GCA_964574975.1 uncultured Alcaligenaceae bacterium
GTGCTGACGGAGGGGGCGCTGCGTAACGCGATGACGGTGTTCGCCGCGTTCGGCGGCTCGACCAACCTGCTGCTGCACACGCCGGCCGTCGCGTTCCACGCCGGGCTGAAGCGGCCGACCGTCGAGGAATGGGCCGGCGTCATGCGCTCGGTGCCGCGACTGGTGGACGCGCTGCCGAACGGGCCGATGAACCATCCGACGGTGCGCGTCTTCCTCGCCGGCGGCGTGCCGGAGGTGATGCTGCACCTGCGCGACCTGGGACTGCTCGCGCTCGACGCGCTGACGGTGTCGGGCCGGCCGCTCGGCGATGTCCTCGACTGGTGGGCGAAGTCCGACCGCCGCCGGCGGGTGCGAGAGTTGCTGTCGGCGAAGGACGGCGTGGACCCGGACGACGTGATCCTGAGTCCGGCGCGGGCGCGCGAGCGCGGCCTGACCTCGGCCGTGACGTTCCCGCGCGGCAACCTCGCCCCCGATGGCTCGGTCATCAAATCGACGTCGATCGATCCGAGTGTCGTGGACGCCGACGGCGTCTACCGCCTGGAGGGGCCGGCGAAGGTGTTCACGACCGAGCGGGCCGCCATCGCCGCGCTGAAAGGGATCGGCCCCGTGAAGGTCGAACCGGGCGACGTGCTGGTCCTGTGCGGCCGTGGGCCGATGGGGTCGGGCATGGAGGAGACGTATCAGGTCACGTCGGCCTTGAAGTACCTGCCGTGGGGCAAGCACGTCGCGGTGGTGACGGACGCTCGCTTCAGCGGCGTCTCGACCGGGGCGTGCGTCGGCCACGTTAGCCCGGAGGCGCTAGCCGGCGGCCCGCTCGGCAAGCTGCGCGACGGCGACCGGGTGCGCGTGGTGATCGACCGCGTGCGTCTGGTCGGCAGCATCGACTTCGTCGGCTCGGCCGACGCGCCGCTGTCGCCGGAGGAAGGGGCGGCCGTGCTGGCGACGCGCGAGCCGCACCCGCAGCTGGCCGCCGACCCGGCGCTGCCGGACGACACGAAACTGTGGGCGGCGCTCCAGCACGCCAGCGGCGGCGTCTGGGGCGGCTGCGTGTACGACGCGGGGCGGATTGTCCTATTGCTCGCGGATAGGCCCCAATCTCCATTCTGATATCGACTTGGGTGATCGATGGAAGTATCTTTAAATCGCCTAGGCGATTTAAAGTTAGTGGCGTTATGCGACTTCCAAAACGTCCCCCACCATGGGACAAGCTATTGTCGGCGATCCAGCAAGACCCGAAGGTCTTGTTCCGTCGGGATGAGCCGGCCGGCCGCGCCGCGGTTGATCGGGCCAACGATGAAGGGTGGACCTACGAAGATACCGGTTACCGAACGGCCGGGACGGGGATGACGGGCGACCAATTGTGGGCGTTCATCAAATTGAGCCGCACGTCCGACCGCCAGACCGTTCCGTTGGCGGACGCGAAGGGGCGACCGTTCACGTTCCGCCTCCCGCCAGCAGCCCACCGCGTCTTGCGACTCATCGACTTACATCTCGGCGGGTCGGTGAGCGAGTCGTTCCCGCTACTCGACACTCCCGACGAGCGGACCCGATACCTGATCGGTTCGCTGACGGAAGAAGCCATCGCGTCGAGTCAACTCGAAGGTGCGGCCGTGACCCGCCGGGATGCGAAAGACATGCTCCGCTCCGGCCGTCTGCCGCGGACGCCCCACGAGCGCATGATCGTCAACAACTACCGCGCGATCCAGTTCTTGAATCGGCGCGCCGACGAGGCGATGACCGTCCCGCTGCTCTGCGACATTCAGCGGCAGTTGACCGAGGGCACGCTCCAGGACGAAGGCGAGGCCGGCCGATTCCGCCGGCCCAACGAGGACATCACCGTTTGGGATGGGGAGGCACACGAACCCATCCATGTTCCCCCTCCGGCCGGCGAATTGCCCGAGCGCGTCGCCGCCTTGTGCGCGTTCGCCAACGAACCCGCCGACGGGATGAGCGACAGCGGCTACATCCACCCGGCCGTCCGGGCGATCATCTTGCACTTCTGGCTGGGGTACGATCACCCGTTCTGCGACGGGAACGGGCGGACGGCGCGGGCGCTGTTCTACTGGTCGATGCTGCGGGCGAAATACTGGCTCGTCGAGTACCTGACCATCTCGGAAATCATCCGGGGGCACCCGAAGCAATATGGCCGGGCATATCTCGAAACGGAGACGGACGACAACGACCTGACGTACTTCATCCTTTACCACCTTCGGGTCATCGAGCGCGGCATTCACGAATTCCTCGAACACCTCCAGCGCAAACGCGAGGAGCGCGTCCGGTTGACGGACGTGTTACAGACCGGCCGGTTCAACCCGCGCCAACAGGCGATCCTCGCGCGCGCACTGCGCGATCCGACCACGCGCTTCACCTACGAATCGCACCGGAATTCGCACGGCATCACACTGCCGACCGCCCGGGCCGACCTGTTGGATTTGGAGTCGGCCGGCCTACTCATCGGCAACCGCCATGGGCGGCGGTTCGAGT
Source organism: uncultured Alcaligenaceae bacterium (assembly GCA_964574975.1). Classification (GTDB taxonomy): domain Bacteria; phylum Planctomycetota; class Planctomycetia; order Gemmatales; family Gemmataceae; genus JAXMAS01. The sequence continues at coordinate 2,485 of CAZNSL010000098.1, forward strand.
TCGTCGCTGCCACCGACCTCAACGCCCGCCTGCACAAACTCGCCCGCAGGCGCAAGCACTGACGCCGTCTTCCGCAAACGCACGAGTACGATGGAGTCACCTGTGGCCGGCCGCGAATTCCTCCGCGTCGTGTGCCTGCGGCGCGGTAAGCTAAAGGTGAGCGAGTTTCGACTGCGACCCGGCGAACGCGGTCTGTCTCTATTCCGCCGCGTCGCGGTACCGTCGCCCGGCGACATCGTCGCGGCAGTTCGGGCCGCCGGTAAGCAGGGCGACTTGGCGGTCGCCCTTCTGACCGCCACCGACTTATCGCGGCTGGGGTTGCGGATTCTCGCCACGCCGGGTGGGACGGGCGATGAAGTCGTGAACGCCGTCCACGTCGAAGCCCGGCTGTCGCGGTGGCGAATCCTATGGCTTCGATTGTCGGGCGTTGTCGTTGACGAATACTTTAACGACCGCTTCAGCGAGGCGCTACTTGCCGCGTCGCGTCTGTCCGAATGAGGAGTGCATTGCCGTGAACGATCCAACTCTGGCGTCCAACACCGCCGCCCGGGCCGCCGCCGACGCGCTGTTCGAGCGTGCCGCGCCCGTTCTCGTCGAGGTGCGGTTCCCCGGCATGGGCACGTCCAGCGATTGGCACCTGTTCGACGACGCCGACCAACTCGACGCTCTGCTCGATACCCTCGGGCCGCGAGTCGAAATTCATCTGACCAGCGTCTGGGCCATGAAGGCCACCAAAGCGACCGTCCGGCTGACGAAGTAACCGCCCCGGCATAGCACCGAAATCCTCATGAGCAAACTCGTCGTTCTCACCGGTGCAACCCGCGGCCTTGGCCGGGCGCTCGTACCGCACTTCGTCCAGCGCGGGTGGACCGTCGCCGGCTGCGGCCGTTCGGCCGACGCCGTCGCCGACCTAGCGGCACAGTTCCCCGCGCCGCACGCCTTCGCCGCCGTCGATGTCGCGTCCGACGCCGCCGTCAAAGCGTGGGCCGCGGACGTGCTGGCAAAGCTCGGGCCGCCGGACTTGCTCGTTAACAACGCGGCGCTCATCAACGAGGCGGCCCCGCTGTGGGCGGTGCCGGCCGCGGAGTTCGACGCGCTCATCGACGTGAACGTCAAAGGCGTCGCCAACGTCATCCGCCACTTCGTGCCGGCGATGGTCGCTCGCCGGTCGGGGGTCATCGTCAACCTGAGTTCCGGCTGGGGCCGGTCGGCCGAGGCGCGGGTTGGGCCGTACTGTGCCAGCAAGTTCGCCGTCGAGGGGCTGACGCGGTCGCTCGCACAGGAGCTGCCGGTCGGCATGGCCGCGGTGCCGCTCAACCCCGGCGTCATCGACACCGACATGCTCCGACAGTGGCGCAGCGGCTCGCAGCCCGGCCACGAAAGCCCGGCGGCGTGGGCCGAGCGGGCCGCCCCGTTCATTCTGGGGCTGGGGCCGAAGGACAATGGCCAGTCGCTCAACGTGCCGGGGCGGTGACGCATGGCCGACGCCGCGCTCCCGGTCGGTCTGTGCGCCCAGGTGGCGTGCGTCCTCGAAGCGACGGCCCGCAAGCCGGGCAACGTCCACCGCTTCGCCGACTTCGCCGACACGCACTACCTCGACTTCCTCCTCAGCGCCGCAGCCATCGCGCCCGTCATGGACCGGGCTGTTGGCCGGCCCGTTGGTGAAACGGTGCTGGATGCGGTGCGGGCGACGCAGCGGGTCACCCGGCCGAACACCAACCTCGGCATCGTCCTGCTGCTCGCCCCGCTGGCGGCCGCGACCGATGTCGGAGCCGTCGGCGACGTGCTGCGGGCGACCACGGTGGACGACGCCCGCAACGTCTATGCCGCGATCCGTCTGGCCAACCCCGGCGGCCTCGGCCGGGCCGACGAGCAGGACGTGGCCAGCGAGCCGACCGCGACCTTGCTCGAAGCCATGCGCCTGGCGGCCGACCGTGACGGCATCGCCCGGCAGTACGCCAATGACTTCGCTGACGTGTTCGCCGCGACGCTCGCCACCGCCCGGCCGGTCGAGGACGCGATCGTTCGGCTGCACCTGGAACTGCTCGCCGCCCGGCCCGACACGTTGATCGCTCGCAAGTGCGGCGATGTCGTCGCGGTCGAGGCGTCGCGCCGCGCGGCCGACTGCTTGCGCGGGGCGAGCCTCGCCGAGTTCGACGCTTGGCTACGAGCCGACGGCAACCGTCGCAACCCAGGCACCACGGCCGACCTGGTGACGGCGTGCTTGTTCGTCGCCCTGCGCCGGGGTAGGCTAACCCTGCCAATCGCCACCTTCTCACCCCCGACCCTGTCATGAGCGCCGAGAGCTACACCGTTCGCGTCGAGAAGGACTATCTCGTCTTCAGCGCCGGCCACTTCATCACCTACCACGGCGGCGACTGCGAACGGCTGCACGGGCACAACTACCGCGTCGCCGTCGAGGTCGATGGCGGCCTCGGCGGCGACCACTACCTGTTCGACTTCATCGCGCTCAAGGACGTGACGCGCGCCCTCGTCGACGAACTCGACCACCGCATGTTGCTGCCGACCCAGAGCGACCTGATTCGCGTCGAGGAATCCGGCGGCAGCGTGTTCGCGCGCTACAAGGACCGGACGTGGATGTTCCCGCGCGAGGAGTGCGTGCTACTGCCCGTGGCGAACACGACGGCCGAATTGCTCGGCCGCTACCTCGCTGGCCGGCTGCTCGACGTGCTGCGGGCGAAGTACGGCACCACGCCGCTGCGGCTGCGCGTCGAGGTCGAGGAGTGCTTCGGCCAGATGGCGACGTACCACTGGAGCGCCGGATAACGCGGGGACAGTACTGGTGCCTCGCCGC
>CAZNSL010000098.1:5399-11079 GCA_964574975.1 uncultured Alcaligenaceae bacterium
CCTCGCCGCACGCAGCGCAGCTTCGCCGAGCGCGAGCGCGGATTGGCCTGCCGTTCCGCCCACGTTGCCCGCACCGGCTCGTCGCTGGCCGCCGCGTACAGCCCGGCCCGCACGCCGTCGCGGAACGCCTGCTTCACCAGCCGATCCTCACCGCTGTGGAAGCTGATGACCGCCGCCCGTCCGCCCGGCGACAGCACCTCCGGCAGCACCCGCAACAACTCGGTTAAGCTCGCCAGTTCGCGGTTGACGAGGATGCGCAGCGCCTGGAAGACGCGGGCCGCGGGCCGCATCTTCTGTTGCCGCACCGTCGGCACGCCGGGCCGCGGCTTCTCGATCCGCACCGGAGCCGCCTCTTCGATGAGAGCCGTCAGTTCGCGCGTCGTCACCGGAGGCCGGGCCACGATGGCGGCCGCGATCTTCGCCGCCTCCGGCTCGTCGCCGTACTCGGCGAAGGCGCGGGCGAGTTCGTCGGCGGACGCCGTTGCCAGAACCTGCGCGGCCGTCTTGCCACGGCTGCGGTCCATGCGCATGTCGAGTGGACCTTCGCGGGCATACGAGAAGCCGCGACCGGGGTCGTCGATCTGCATCGACGAAACACCGAGGTCGGCCAGCACCGCGTCGGCGTGCGTCAGCCCTTCGGCTCCGAGGGCGTGGCGAATCCCGGCGAAGTTGGTCTGATGCACCGCGAACGGGTGCCCGACGGCCGCGAGGGTCTGGCGGGCGGCGGTGATGTGGTCGCCATCGAGGTCGAGGCCGATCACCTTCCCGGTCGGCCCGACGGCACGCAGCAGCTCGACGGCGTGCCCGGCCCGGCCGAGGGTGCAATCGACGACGACCTCGCCGGGCCGCACCGCCAGCGCGGCGAGGACTTCCGGCAACAGGACGGGAACGTGCCCGCCTTCGGGAGTGGAGCGCATGGCGTTGCGAACGCGGACCGAACGAAGGGCAATCCTAGGAGTCGTTGTAGGTAAGTGCCCGGTTAGCCGCGACGTTCGCCAATCCAAACGATGGCACGGCCGGCCCGCGGCTGGTACAGTAGGCCACAACCAACCCATCCCGGAGTTGCGCCATGACTCCAGCCGCCGACCAATCCCAACGCACCGCCGACGGGACCGCCGTGCAAACCAACCCCGGCCCGCCCGCGGCCCCGACGCTGGCCGCGCCGGTCCCCGGCTACGACCTCGGCGACGAAGTCGGCCGCGGCGGCATGGGCGTCGTCTACCGCGCCCGCGACCGAGAGATGGACCGCGAGGTGGCCGTCAAGCTGTTGCAGGACCGCTTCGCCGATCACCCGGCCGCGGCCGAGCGGTTCGTCGAGGAGGCCAGGATAACCGGCCAGTTGCAGCACCCCGGCATCCCGCCGATCTACCGCGTCGGCCACCTCGCCGACGGTCAGCCGTTTCTGGCGATGAAACTCATCAAGGGCTGCACGCTCGACGAGCTGCTCAAGGCGAACGCCGCCGTCAACACGCTGGCCGTCTTCGAGGCGGTCGCGCAGGCAGTCGGGTATGCGCACGCGCACGGCGTCATCCACCGCGACCTGAAACCGGCGAATGTCATGGTCGGCTCGTTCGGCGAAGTGCAGGTGATGGACTGGGGCCTGGCCAAGGTACTCCGAGCCGGAAGCGTAAGCGACGGGCCGGGCGGCGACGCGATCGCGACGCCGGGCACGATGATCCGCACGCCGCGGAGTTCCGGCAGCGACACGCAGGCCGGCAGCGTGCTGGGCACGCCGGCGTTCATGCCCCCGGAGCAGGCGGCCGGCGAGATCGACAAGGTGGACCAGCGCTCCGACGTGTTCGGCCTCGGGGCGATCCTGTGCGTGCTGCTGACCGGCAAGCCGCCGTTTGCGGGAGCGACGGTGTAGGCAGTTCGGCTCAACGCCATGCGCGGCAAGATGGACGAGGCGCTGGCCCGGTTGGCGACGTGTGCGGCGCAGCCGGACCTGGTGGCGTTATGTCGACGGTGCCTGAGCCTCGAGTCTGCGGATCGCCCGGCCGACGGCAACGCGGTGGCCGGCATCGTCGCCGACTTGCGGTTGGCGGCCGAGGAGCGGGCGCGGCGAGCGGAGGTCGATCGCGCCAAGGCCGAGGTCGAGGCGGCGGCCCAGGCGAAGCGGCGGCGGCTGTACGCGGGCCTGGCGGCGGCGCTATTGCTCGGCGTCGTCGGCACGGGGATCGGCTTGTGGCAGGCCAAGGTCGCGGCGGCCAAGGAGCGCGAAGCGACGGCGTTGACGGCCGCGCGGCTCCAGCAGATCGAGCGGATCAACGAAACGGTGTTCGACATCTTCGCCGAGTTCGACATCCGCAAGGTGAATGCGAGCGGCAAGGCGGTTGAGGCGGTCCTAGCCGATAAGCTCGTGGAGGCTGGCCGCAAGCTCGACGCCAAGGCGATCCACGATCCGCTCGTGCTGGCCGGGTTGCAGGATCGCCTCGGTGTGACAATCTTGCATCTGGGACGCGCGCCGGAGGCCATTGAACTGTTGACCTCGGCGCGGGCTACCCGCCAGGCCCAACTTGGGCCGGACCACCCCGTCACGCTCACCAGCATGAACAACCTCGCAGCCGGCTACCGGTCCGTCGGCCGGTTGGAGGAGGCGCTGCAGCTCTACGTGGAGACGCTGCGGCTGATGAAAGCCAAGCTCGGGCCGGACCACCCCGACACGCTCACCACCATGAACAACCTCGCGGGCGGCTACCAAGCCGCCGGCCGGCCGGCGGAGGCGCTGCCGCTCTTCGAGGAGGCGCTGCGGCTGCGGAAGGCCAAGCTCGGCCCGGACCACCCCGACACGCTCAACAGCATGGGCAACCTCGCGTACGCCTACCGGGCCGCCGGCCGGCTGGCGGAGGCACTGCCGCTCGGCGAGGAGGCGCTGCGGCTGAAGAAGGTCAAGTTCGGGCCGGACCTCCCGGACACGCTCACCAGCATGGACAACCTCGCGAACGGCTATCTAGCTACCAACCGGCTGGCGGAGGCGCTGCTGCTCTTCGAGGAGGCGCTGCGGCTGCGGAAAACCAAGCTCGGGCCGGGCCATCCCGACACGCTCATCAGCATGAACAACCTCGCGAACGGCTACCGAGCTACCAACCGGCTGGCGGAGGCGCTGCCGCTCTTCGAGAAGACGCTGCGGCTGATGAAAGCCAAGCTCGGGCCGGACCACCCCTACACACTCATCAGCATGAGCAACCTCGCGTCTGGCTACGAGTCCGCCGGCCGGCTGGCGGCGGCGCTGCCGCTCTACGAGGAAACTCTGCGGCGGTGGAAAGACAAGCTCGGGCCGGACCACCCCGACACGCTCACCAGCATGAACAACCTCGCACACGGCTACATGTCCGCCGACCGGCTGGCGGAGGCGCTGCCGCTCTTCGAGGAGGCGCTGCGGCTGCGGAAAACCAAGCTCGGGCTGGACCACCCCGACACGCTCCAAAGCATGTACAACCTCGCACACGGCTACGAGTCCGTCGGCCGGCTGGCGGAGGCGCTGCCGCTGTTTGAGGAGGCTGCCCGCTGCATGGAGAAACGCCGCTTCCAACACCAATACGCTGGCCACACTATTGCAAACACCAGCTGTGCTTACGAGGCGGCCAACCGCTGGCCCGACGCCGAACGCTGGCGGCGCAAGTGGGCCGGCCATCTCAAGCAGACCGCCGGCCCCGAGTCTCCGGCCTACGCCGGCGAACTCGCGGCCCTCGGCGCCAACCTGCTGAAGCAAGCCAAATGGCCCGACGCCGAATCCGCCCTGCGCGAGAGCCTGGCCGTCCGCACCAAGACGCAGCCGGACGCGTGGACGACGTTCAACACGCGATCGCTCCTCGGCGCGGCCCTGCTCGGCCAGAAGAAGTACGCCGACGCCGAGCCGCTGCTCGTCCAGGGCTACGACGGCCTGACGACCCGCGCGGCCAAAATGCCGAAGGGCACCGAGCCTCGCATCGCCGAAGCCCTCGACCGCCTCGTCGAATTCTACACCGCCACCGACAAGCCCGACCAGGCGGCGAAGTACCGCGACCTGCGGGCGAAGTCCCCGCCGCCCTCTGGCGCGGCCCCGGCGTCGCCCAAGCAGCCATGAGGCCCCTGCAGAAGGCTTAATAGTACCACTTGCCCATGTCTCAGCCCCGCAGGGGCGGCCGTTGGTAGCCAGGGGCGTCAGCCCCTGGAAATGATTGCAAGGACGCTCAGCCCCGGAGGGGCGGCAGAAGTCCCGCGCGGGATATCTGTCGCCCCTCCGGGGCTTGTTCGTTGATGCTCCGGCTCCAGGGGCTGACGCCCCTGGCTACCGACGGCCGCCCCTCCGGGGCTAAGGCATCGAGCGAACTCGATGCGTCGCCCTAGTCCAGCCGCTCCTTCGCGCCGAAGTCCTTGGTCTCGTTCGATACGAAGTACGTCGCACAGACGGCGTCGCAGCCATGAGGCCCACCGCGGTGCCCGGCCCAGTCAGTCGATCCACAGGTCGTGGCACGCCCGCTCGTAGCTCGCGTCGAGGTCGAGCGGCACCACCACGTCCAGGTCCAGCCACAGCGGCAGCGTCGGCAGCGGTTGGCCGACCGCCAGTGCCTGCGACCACGCTTCCAGCCGGGCTCGCGCACCGATCGTCGGCCAGCGACACGACGCCGCGTAGATCGCCGGCGCGTCGACCGACATGGTCCGATCCGGGTGGCCGACGTAGGTCATCAGTTGCGCGTACAAGTTGAAGTTGCTGACCGTCACCAGGTCGATGACGCTAACGGCCACGCCATTGCGCAGCAGGGCGGCACACTTGGCGACGAACGACTCCCGCGACTGCGGGCGGTCCTGATTGGCCGGGCTGACCAACTCGATGGCGGCGACTAACCGACGCCAGCGCTGGGCGTCGTAGACGCGGACCTCGTATTCGTATTCCTCCGGCGGGTCGGTTTCGACTGCGACCGCCAGACCGGACGCCGGCCATGCCGCGGCCGCGATGGTCCCGTCGGTGCCGTTCGCTTGGGACGCCGCGTGGCCGTTTGGGCCGTCGCGCTCCAACGCACCGACATCGACTTCTATCAGGTTGCCGAGGCGCACCCGCGGCTCGGCGACGAAACCAGGTGGGAGTTGCTTGCGCAACTGTTGGACGATGTTCGCCGGCCATTGGCCGTGGAACCCCTCCCACGACGAGATCGTACTCACGGGCGGTCGAAAGTGATCGCGCAACGGCATGGCCCGTCCTCCGGGTGCCATTGTATCGCAACCGGCCACCACGCATCGTCCACGCCGTTACTCCAGCCGCACCTTCGCGCCGAAGTCGCGCTTCTCGTTCGACACGAAGTAGGTCGCGCAACCCGCGTCAATCAGGTCCGGCGTGAACGTCACTCGCTCCATGTTGTACTTGCCGATCGAGATCATCTGGTCGAGGATGTCGCGCGGGTGGCACATGCGGAACGGTCGGCCCGTCGGCCGGTACCACTTGGCCACCAGGTAGTCCAGGCCCTCGTCGTCGTACTCGACCTTGCGGCTCTTGCACACCAGTCGCCAAATCTGCCGCCACTGATGCTCGTCCGGGTCGCGCACCTCGATCTTGAACTTGATCCGCCGCAGGAACGCCTCGTCCGCCAACTGGTTCGGGTCCAGGTTCGTGCTGAAGATCAGCAACTGGTCGAACGGCACCTCCACCTTCGTGCCGGTGACCGTGTTCAGGTAGTCGTACTTCTTCTCCAGGGGCACGATC
>CAZNSL010000099.1:0-11076 GCA_964574975.1 uncultured Alcaligenaceae bacterium
CCCCCGCCCCCCCCGGCGCGCCCGCGCGGGGTTTGGGTTCATGGTGACCCGGTCGGGGGCGCTCGGGGGGGGCCGGCACATTTTCCGCCCCACCCCATTGTTTCCCGATCTCCGCTGGTGTAACATCGGCCCCGCAGCAGCGCATTGGCGACCGATCGGGGCGGGGTGGCTTGGCCGGAGAAATTCGTTGGAAGACGGACGCCCGCGGGGCGTTCCCACGAGTGAGGCCGCGTCCGAGGTGGACGGCGGCGACCAGCCAACAGGCCCGACCCGACCCACTGAGGAGACCGATCCCATGAGAGTGTTGAAGTACGTCATGCTCGCCGCCGGCCTCGCCGTCACGGCCGCAACGCCGTCGAAGTCCGACGCCGGATACGGCGGCCGGCAGTACTACTCGAGCTGGCACAACCACGGCAACTACGGCTACCACTACCGCACCTACTACTACAAGCCCTACGACAACTACCACACCTACAAGCACCACTACGTCGTCTACCAGCCGAAGTACCCGAAACACTACTACTTCTACAACCCGTACAAGAAGCAGTACTGGGGCCGTTGCCCGACGACCTACTGCGACCCGAGCTACACCTACAACCCGAACCAGGCGTACTCGCTGCTGAAAGACGTGGATCGCGGGCCGACGATTGGTGGCATCCCCGAAAACAAGTTCCCGCCACCCGCCGCGATGCCACCGATTCCGGAATCGACCGACGGCCAGAAAGTCGAACTGCCCCCGGACGACCTGCCCGCCGACGTGCCGAACGCGGCTAACGGCATCCCGAAGGCCGGCTGATCCACGCAGACCCCACGCCCTACGTCCGTAGAGTGGGACGAGACTGGCGAGTCCCACCCTACGGACGTTTGCGACTGTCCTTGGCCGTCCGCCTCGATCTGGCATCGCGTTAGACCCGACGGACAGATTCGGAGTGTCGCATCATGATCCGTCGCATCCCCCTCGCAGTGCTAATCGTCGTCTCGCTTGCCCGGCCGGCGCTCGCGGATGATGCCCTGCGCACCGCCGTCGCCGACCTCGCCAGCGACATCGCCAAGACGCTCCGCGGGACGCCGAACGCCGGCATCCGCATCGGACCATTCCGCGACCCGGCTGGTGGCGGCGGCGGCCCCGGTATCGCTATCGTCTTACGACAAGAACTGGAGCGCCTCGGCCTACGGATGCGGACCGGTGGAACCGAGGTGAGCGGCGAGTTCGCGCCGGTAGTCGGCTCGGGGGCACGGATCAAGGCCACCATCGCGGACCGCAACCGTAGGACGACGATCGAGAAGCCGGTGCGCGACGAGCGAGCACTGGCGGCTCTCTTCGGCCCGACCGTGGCCATCACCGGCGACTCCCCGGTCGACGAGACACTCGTGCAGCGCCTCGCCACACCAACGGCCGTCGCCGATCGCACCCGCGTTCGGGCCGCCAAAGGGGCGACGTTCGCCGTCGAGGTGCTAGTCGGCGCCGAGAACGGAACCGATGCCGAATTCAAGCCGCGCTCGCCGCTAGTGACCAACGGCCGGGCGTCCGTGCCGCTCAAACGCGGCGAGGCGTACGCCCTGCGGCTCACAAACGACGGCGGCGAAGAAGCGTGGGCGTCCGTCACCGTGGACGGCATCAACCTCTACGCCTTCAGCACGGTGAAAGACAAGGAGGGTCGGCCGAAGTACTCGCGCGTGGTGATCGACCCGAAAACATCGGTCCTCATCCGCGGCTGGCACCACACGCACACCGAGTCGGAGCAGTTCGTGCTGACGGAGTTCGCCAAGGGCGCGGCGGCCGAGTTGGGTGCGTCGCCGGCGGGCGTCGGCGTGATCGCGGTGGCGTTCGGCCCGGCGACGCCGAAGCCAGTCGTCCCGGGCACCGGCAAGCGTGGCTTCCGCCTCGACCCGGCGAACCCGCGCGGTGTGCCGCTGCCGGACCACCCGGCCGACGCGACCGGCCGCGGTCCGAAGGTGCCGCAGCAGTTTTTGGAGGCCGATCGCGAGTACGGCCCGGCCCGCGAACTCGTCGGCATCCGCTACACCCGTTATCTATACGAGTTACGCAGTTGCTGAAATCGGCAGTCGATAGAGCGGTTCGGCGAGGTAATGCCGGACGGCGTCGCGAACGATGGCCCACTTGGCTGCGAACCAACTGACGCCGGTGGTGAACCGATGGTACTCCAACCGCACGAACGCCCGCAACGCCAGCCCGATGTGATTGCGCTGCCCGCGGCCGTAGCGCACCTGGCATCGCTCAATCCCGGTAAACTGCTTGACGCCCCGGTGATACTCCTCGATCGACCAACTCAACTCCGCGAACATCAACCGCACCGCCTCCGCCATGCCCAGGTCGTTGGTGGCCCAATGCGCCGTGTCGCCGTCTGGGGCGACTACCCGGAACACGCGGACCTCCCCGTACCCTGGCAGCCACACCACCGTCCCCGCCGCGGCAATCGGCTGGTCGGCCAACGCCTTGGCCTCGCCGCGGTCGATCCGCACCTTGCGGTTGGCCTTCAGCCGCGTCACGAACCGCCACCCTAACTGCCGCACCCGTTTGAGGTTCTCGACACTGGCGTACCAGCCGTCGAACAATACGCATTGCGGCGTGAACCCGCGGGCGTGGGCCGCCGCCAACAGATCGGCGAAGTGGTCGTTCTTCGTCTTGCCGTCGCTCGGCTTGTGGTAGAGGCGGTAGTCGCACGGGTACAATCGGTCGCCGTCGGTCCACGCCAGGGTGATGAGGTTGATGCCGCGGACGACCCGATGGTGGTTGCCCGACCAGTGGTGGCCGACCAGTCCCATGTGCTTGGCCCGTGGCTTGTCCAGCGTCGAGTCGTCGATCACCAGCACGCCCGCGGCCGGGTCGATCAGAGGGCGAACCTCGTCCCAAAGGGCCGTCGGGTCGGGCTCCAGGCGGTGCAGCAGGCGGGTGAAGGCGTCGTGGGCGGGCGCGCGGGGGTGGTCGGGTTGGACCCGCGCCGCTTCGGTGGCCGTGACGACCGACGGCGAGCCGATCAGGAACTGGACGTACCCTTCAGCCGACGCGCGCGGGTGGTTCATGCGCCCGAAGATACACCCCAAACCCCCAGGGCGCAAGTCCTTTTTTCACCAACTGCGTAACTCGTAATCTAGTGGTCAGGGAGTGACTTCGCCCGCGGCCCGCGTCGCCAAGGCGTCCAGCTTGCCGCCGACTTCGTAGGTCACGAAGCGGACGGAGCCGTCGCAAAACAAGAAGTGGGTTCCACCGGGGTGCGGACTCCAGAAATGCAGGAAGTCGCACGGCCCGTCGAATCGGCCGGGACCGAACGAGTGGGGGCCGAAGCCGCATGGGACGGAGTAATCGCTGTGCGCGCACAACTCGCTCGTGCCAAGTGTCAGGTCGAGCGAGCCGCTGCGCCGCTGTCCCGCCCCGGCATACCACCAGCCCATCCGCAGGTCCGTGCTCGGCGGCCGCTCCCCCGCAGCCAGGGTGTTCGTCGCCCCGTCGGTGACATCGGCCAGTCGCACCTGCGAGTCGACGAAGAGGACACCGTCGCGGCTCGCCCAATTGACTCCCTCGATGCCCAGGTAGGACGTGAACGCGACAGGCCGCGGCTGCGTGAAGACCTCGGACGGTAATGCGATACGATCGTCCGAGGCGCAAATGAACAGCGGCACGACCGTGCCGACGCCCGTGTGAGGCGGCGAGACGCGGAAGTCACGCTCCTGATTGAACGCAACCTCGGCGGCCCGCCACATGGCTTCGCGTTCGCAGTACGGCAATAGCCGCGTCAGCCAACTCATGTATTGCCGCGGGTCGCGGCCGCCGTCGTAGCTGATGCCGGGCGGGAATTGGCCGCGGGCGTCGTGGTGCCCTTGCAGGGCCAATCCGACCTGCTTGAGGTGTTCGAGGCAGTGGGCCCTCGCAGCCGTCTCGCGCACGCGCTGCACCGCCGCCAGCAGCAGGCCGGCCAGTACCGCCAAGATGGCAGCGACGACCGCCAACTCGACAAGCGAAAATGCCGCACGCGCCTGACGCCTGTCCATCGCGCACGTCCCCTGGAACGTCATTCGGGGATGCGACAACGAACCGGAATCGTCACCGCCGTCCGCTCGCCGCGGTGTTCGACATCCAACACGACGCGACGGCCTCCGACATCTGCGTTGGCTGCGCCGGAGTTCCGATTCCATGTGATTTGCACGAACCAACTCGCTTTCTCGCCGGACGCGCCGCCGACGACTACGACACCGAGGTCGGCCGGCGCGTCGAATTTGACCAGTGCAAACGGCTGGTCGTCGGACCTGCGGACGATCGCGGTCATCGTATAGGACTCGCCGCCCGACTGACCCCGCGGCAGTGCCAGTTCGCCGGGGTGGACCGAGTAGATGTCGACGCACCGGCCGCACACAGGGACGACGAGGACGGGCCGTTCTTGGCCCGCTTCGAACACCTCGACATCGGCCGCGAGGTGCGAAACGGTTTCGGGCGCGACGATTTCGAGCTGTAGCTCTCCGACCCGCCGCCCGAGACTGGCCTCGCTGGCGTCGGACGGTTCGGCCGCCGGCGAGTAACCGACGATGCGCACAAGGTCGGGCCGGCTACTGACGACTCGCGACACCTTCGTTGGCTCGGGGCGGCCGGTGTCGCGCAGGACCACCGTGCGGCGAATAACTTGCCGCGGGGCGAGTTCGCCTAAACTGACTTCCTTCGGGTACGACACGAGCCAGCCGTGAACGCTGCCGGAAAACGGGATCGCAAGTTCCGGTCGGTCGGGGTCGTTCGTGCGAATGAGAACCTGACGGCGGAACTGCGGAACCCGTTCGCCGGCCATTGCCCACTCGGCAACCAGGGGTAGCTCACCGCCCGGTGGCACGGTCGTGGCCGTAAGAGTCTGGTCGCCGTTTGGGGTCCGCACCGCCATTGCCAGGCAACCGCAGCCAGTACGCACATCCCACAGGTCCAGCGGCTGGCGGCCGTCGTTGCGGATCGAGAACTCGACACGCACCGTCGTCGCCCGGGCGTGGCGGCCGACATCAACGGCATCCGGGGCGACGGCTCGCGGGCGGTTCTCGCCCGCGTTACGAGCGATGACGTAGGCCCCGCCCCCGGTCGCGAGCGGGGCGGCGATGAGCAACAGATAGCGGCCAAGAAATCGCACGGGATCACGCTTTCTTCCTGAGGACCAACGCCCAGACGGCCAGCAAGCTCGCAAGCCCGACTGCCGCGGCCAATGCCCACGCCGCTAGGGAGAAGGCATGCGACCGCCCCAAGGTCGCAGCGTTTGCGGACGTTCGATTTGCGGCGGGTAACGGCGACTCTCCCGTTCGGGGCCGCTCCTCCGCGTCCGTAACGTAGACCGTTCCTTTCGTCGCGTCAGAGACTGCCGTCCCCGGCGGGAACTTCAGGTCGAATAACTCGGGGGAGATGGGTTTGTTGACGGACACGTTGCGGATCACCGACTTGCGCCAGACGACGAATGTCCCATCCCGAGGCGTTTTGATAAAAACCTCGGACGGGAAGAAAAAACCCGGTTGGACTTCACGAACCGCACCGGCCTCACACACCTGTCGGCTTTCACGGCCATCGCTGCCGAGATCGAGGTCCCACTTGACGGCCAAGTAGTTCCTTGACGGATCTAACCAGACGATACCCCGCGACACTTGCGGCATGTGAAAATCGACGCGGCACAGCTTTCGCCCGTTAATCGCTTCCGTCGCAATGCGGTCGAATTTGTCGGCATCGAAGACGTGGTACGCAGCGGGAAATGGTCTGGTGGGGATGACGTACAAGGCGTCCATCCAGAATGGCGCGTTAGTGTCATCTTCCGCCAGAGGGGCGAGACTGCCGTTGTAGATCACCTTGCCCTTATTCGAGGCGTTCGTGTACAACCGTTTGTTGAGTCCGTTGCGGCGAACCGTGACGACATCGCTCGGATCATTGCGGATTCGGCACCTGACCTGATCACCGGACTGCCACCACTCGTAGCCGCGCGAAGGAATCGACTTTCCACCGGACGGCGAGTCCACCGGCTCGACTTTCACTGAATCGACTGTTGCTCGGATCGTCACGATGGAATCGCGAGCTTGGCGGCAGGCTGCCGCCGCAAAACTTGCCGCTTCGGAATCACCTGGGTTGCCGCCGGAAGTCACCGACAGCACCAACACGCCTGCGAGAATCGCACTCATTGCGTCATGCCCCGCTCGGGAGACTGCGCCACAAAGCTCGCGATATGCCGTCAGGATCCACCCAAGCTACACTCCCAAACGACAAAATACTCATTGTAATAGGCACCTTTGCAGTCGCGGCCGATGTACCTACGGAAAGTACACTGGTGTTCAACGACATCCGGGAAGCACTTGGTGGTATTAGGCTCACCGCAGGTCTTGTAACCGTTCTGGAACGGGACTTCGAAGCTACCTAGAGTCGGCGGAGGCCAGTAGTTGTGGCAAAAAGTGTCGTAGCACATGTTGTTGGTGGCTCCCGACGCCAAACCGCAATACTGCCACTGTGCCGGGGGGTCGGCCAGCAGCGTCCCGACGGCGGCCCCGCACACTGCCAAACTTATACTCAGGAGCATCATTCGCCGCATTGTCGTCCCCTCCTACACCTAGTTTCAACGAATCAATCGCCGCCGGCCGCCTCAACCGTCGCGATTGTCGTAGCACTCGCCTAACTTGCGGATCGCCCGTCCGATCAACCGCGTCACCGACGGCGACGTCCGACCCGTTCGCCGTGCAATCTCGGTCACGCCCAGCCCGTCCTTGAAGTGGAGGTAAATCGCCTCCCGCTGCTCGGGCGTCAACTCGTCCACTTGGGACCAAAGCTCCAAATTGCGTTCCCTCTCGAGGATTTCTTCGAGGATCGACTCGCGGTCGCTGAATAGTTCGGCCAGGTCAACGCCGTGAGCTTCCCGATGCCGGTCCCGTCGCTGCCGACCCTGGTCGCGCCGGTGGTTCGCTAACCGCCGCTTCGCAATCGACAGCAGCAGTCCGACGGCGTCCTCGAACGGCATTCCGTCCAGGAGTTCGGCCTTGAGCGCTTCGACAAACGCAATCTGGACGACATCCGAATCCGACAAGTCGTCCGTCGGCCGCATCCACCGATGGACGCAAATTGCGACTTGAGTCCG
Organism: uncultured Alcaligenaceae bacterium; assembly: GCA_964574975.1. GTDB lineage: Bacteria > Planctomycetota > Planctomycetia > Gemmatales > Gemmataceae > JAXMAS01. Next base: position 7,095 of record CAZNSL010000099.1, read on the forward strand.
GATGGTGTCGAACTCGTCGTCCCGCTCGGTCATGGGCTAACTTCCTATATGATAATCCCCACTCGCCGTCACTCGTTAGCGCCGAATCGCTCCCGTTGCCACCGGTCAGTGTACCAGCCGTCCAGCCGCCGCAGTCCCTCCTCGGTCGAGACGGCCGGCTCGTAGCCGAGGTCGCGCCGCGCGGCCGCGATGTCGAACCAGTGCGACTTGGACAGTTGCTTCGCCAGGAAGCGCGTCATCCGCGGTTCGTCCTCGCGTCGCAGGACGTGGTACACGATTTCCAGTATCGCACCCACCGCGTACGCCAGGCCCGCCGGGAGCGAGCGCGTCACCGGCGACAGCCCGGCCACGGCCGTCAAGCGGTCGATGAACGGCCACACCTGCACGGGTTCGCCCTGCGACAGGAAGTATGCCTTGCCCGCGATCGGCGACCCTGGCGCGAGCCGATCGGCGGCGAGCAAATGCGCCGTGGCGGCGTTGTCGACGTAGATCACGTCGGCGCGGTTACGGCCGTTGCCGATGCGGAACAGTTTGCCCGTCTTGGCACGCGCCACCAGCCGCGGCAACAGGTGATTGTCGCCCGGACCCCACACCAAGTGTGGCCGCAGCGCCACCGTCGGCAGGTCCGGCCCGTTGGCGGCCAGCACCTCGCGCTCCGCCACGGCCTTCGTCCGCGGATAGTCGGCGAGGTACTTCGTCGGGTACGGCAGCGACTCGTCGCCGCCCTCGATGTCGGCGGGGCCGCACACGACGCTCGGCGAGCTGGTGAACACGAGGCGGCGGATGCCGCCGGCGCGGCAAGCGGCAATGACGTTGCGCGTGCCGACGACGTTGGCCCGCCAGTAGTCGTCGGCACGGCCCCAGATGCCTGCCTTGGCTGCGACGTGGAACACCGTGTCGCAACCCTCGGCTGCGCCGGCGACCGCCGCGGCGTCGGCGATGTCGCCGCGGACCTGTTCGACACCGAGCGCGTCGAGTGCTGGGTAGTGTTGCCGCGACAGGCTGCGGACGCTGATGCCGCGCGCAACGAGTTGACGGACGACGGCGGAGCCGAGGAATCCGCCGCCACCAGTGACCAGGGCGACCTTCATCGGACAGTCCTTTCGGCGGACATTTGAGCCCGACGCGCTAGCGAGGGAGTGGCCAACCACTCTTGCTAGCGCGTCGGGCTCAACCGGTTTGAGGCCGACGCATCTGCCAGGGACCAAACCTCCCTCGCTCGCGCGTCGGGCTCAATCGAAATGCTCGCGCAGAAAGGCGATGGCTTCGTCGAGTGTCTTCGCCAGCTTCGGGCCGAACCAGCCGTGGCCCTCGCCGGGTAGCTCGACGTAGCGGCACGTCACACCGGCGTCGCGCAATTTGCCCGCGAGTCGCTTCGACTGCACCGGCGGCACGATCGGGTCGCGCGACCCATGTGCGATGTAGAACGGCGGTGCGTCCTTTGTGACGTACGTCAGCGGCGATGCCCGGCGGTAGAGTTCCGGCTTGTCGGCAATCCGGCCGCCGACGAGGGGGGCCAGGACGCCCTCGAAGGCGTCCGGGTGCCAGTCCGCCGCGGCCAGGTCGGTCGGGCCGAACAGATCCACGACAGCCTGCACGCGACTCGATTGCTCCGGATGGCCGCCCATGCCCTCGAAGCCGTCCGTCAGATGGGTCACACCAAGCAGGCAGGCGAGGTGCCCGCCGGCCGAGTATCCACACGCGGCAATATGGTCCGGGTCGACGTTGAAACGACCCGCGTTCGCCCGCAGCCAACGAACGGCCGCCTTCGCATCCTCGATCTGTGCCGGGAAGACGGCCGAGGGCACCAGGCGGTACTGGGCCGTGACGGTTACGAACCCGCGAGCCGCGAAGTACTCGATGAGGCTCGACTCGTTGCCGAGGAAGCGCGAGCGCAGCGACAACATGCGGTGGTCGCCGAGCCGCCACGCGCCGCCGTGCAGCACGACGACGGCCGGGTACGGCCCGCCGTCGCGCGGCCGGGCCAGATCGAGTTTGAGGTCCGTCGAACCGCCTTTACCGAAAGTGATGTTGCGTTCGACGGTCACTTCGCGCAGGGCTTCGGTCGCAAACGCGAGGGACGTAGCCAATAGCGGTAGTAGGGCGACGACGGAAAAACGCATCGTACTCTCCGTGGAGACGGACACCAGTTATCTTTCGGAACGCTCGCACACCGAGGCAAGGGTTGCCGATGAAGAGTAGATGCCGTTCGGAATGGTCCGGGCCACTCACACCGAATTGCGGCGAAACGTTTCTATCACCAGCCCGGAGCACCAAAGACGGTGAATCGGACCCATCGCTGGCGCTCCGGGCTGGTGATGAGGTAGCGCAATGTGGGTCGACAATCCATTTCGAAAGAACCCCTCGGCCGTCGCAGGCGGTCTGTCCGGCTACACGCCGAACTTTTCCAGTTCGACGACGAATTCCTCCAGATGGTCGAGTCGAATGAGTCGGCTCTGCTGGAGGAGGTTACCGAAGGTGTCGAGCGAATCGCGGGGTGGTATCATTCGACTCTTGCCAATCGAGTCCGCACACCACGGCGAGAGAAACGTTCCCGAATTGCGGCCGATTCGTCACCACAAGCCGCCCCACCATCTCACAAGCGCCTCTCGGCACACGTAGGCGGTCGCAACGGCCACCACAAGTAAGCCCAGTACCACAAGCAGGCTGCGACCGCCGGATTGCTGCGGTTCGACGGCCTTTGCCGGCACGTCCGTCCCCTCCGGCGAGCGCAGCGCTTCGACGAGTTGTTCCCGCCGGCTCCGTTGTTGATCGATCCGTCGCGGGAGAGCGGCGGAGACGGGAGCGGTCGGGCGCTGGCTCGACTCGGCACCTGCGGCGGATGCCACCACCGCAACCTCAACCGCCATCGTCGGCGGTGGCGTTGCGGCCGACGTGTCGCGACTGAAGGGCGCGTTGCGTGCGTCGTGTTTGATCGCGGAGGAGAGACCAACGCGGTCGCCCGCCCACTTGGCCAATGCGTCGGCCACCTCTTGGGGTGTCTGGAATCGCTTTGCGGGGTCCTTGGCGATCATCTTGTTCAGGACGATGACGGCCGGTAGCGGGATATCGGAGCGGAACTTGTAGATCGGGTCGGGCTGCCGCGAGAGGTGCCAGCCGATTTTCTCGGCCGCGGTTCCGTCCGTGAATGGTGGCGACCCGGTCAGGCAGTAGTAAAAGGTGCCCCCCAGGCCATAAATGTCCGCGCGGATATCGACGGCGCTCGTTTCGATCTGTTCCGGAGCGATGTAGTCGGCCGTGCCCAGAACGGCGTTGGGGTTGTACTTCTGTGTCAGCATGTCGGACTTGTCGTCCGGAGCACGAGCCAGACCGAGGTCGAGGAGTTTCGCGACACCGGTGGTGTCGACCATGATGTTCGCCGGCTTCACGTCGCGGTGGATCAGACCGATTTCGTAGGAATGCTGGAGCCCGACCGCGATTTGTCGGATGCAATCGCACGCCTGCACGAAGTCCATCGGGCCGTTCTCGGCGACCAGGCTTTGAAGCGTCCGCCCTTCGATGTACTCCATGACGATGAAGTGAAGGTCGCCGTCGTGGTCGAAGTCAAAGGTGCGAACGATGTTGGGGTGCGCCAGAGTGGCCGCTAACTTCGCCTCGCGCTCGAACCGCTCGAGGACGCCCGGTTGCACCGCGGTGGCGAGGGGAAGGACTTTGACGGCGACGCGGCTGTTCATCCGCGGGTTTTCGCAGAGAAACACCTTGCCCATCCCGCCAACGCCGATCTTGTCCAGCACGCGGTACTTGCCGATCGAGAAACGCTTCCACTTCCCTTCGAGCAATTCCGCGGCCTGGTAGCGAGTCAACAACCCGTCGCGGCACATGACATCGGCCAGATCGGCCGGTGCCTCCGGCAGTGCATCAATCTCACATAGATTCCCCAGATAGGTTTCGAGGATGCACACGGCCGCCATCTGGTCGAGCTCAGCCGGGTCACCGAAGTTGATGATCCCGTAGACGTCCT
>CAZNSL010000100.1:0-3053 GCA_964574975.1 uncultured Alcaligenaceae bacterium
ACGCCGGGCCGGTCGGTCGCGGGGCCGAGGGTGGCGACGATGCGGGTGCGACTGTTCATCCGACGACGGCCTCCGCGGTGGGAATGAGAGTGTGGCGCGGCGGAGCGACCCGGCGGCGCAAGCCGGCGTCGGGCACGCGGCCCAGGCGATTATCGAACGCGACCAACGACACGAGGTAGAAGAACACGGCTCCGGCCGCGAACACGCCGACCCAGCCGACCGCCCAGCCGAGGGCGTCGTGCCACCGGTCGTTCACGAACATATTGTTCCACTCCATCGCCATGAGAGTCAGGATCGTTCCGCCGTAGATCGGGCTGCCGATGGCCGGTCCCAACTTCTCGCCGCCGCTGCTGCCCAGCGTCAGGGCTATCGACAGAACCGGCCAGGCAACGCACTGGAAGGCGTAGAGGCCGACGGCCAGCGCGATCGCCCGGCCGACGCGCGGGATGGCCACGGCCACGAACAAGCCGAAGCTGACGGCGAACGCACCGTAGGCGAAGATCAACGCCGGCAGGAGGACGACCGGCAGCCACGCGCCGGCGTTGCCGTTGTGGGCGGCGGCTCCGGCAGCGGCCGTGGCCGGCAGGAACGTCAACCACGGTACCGGGGCGAACGCGGCCCGCCACTTGGCCCAGACGATGGCCGGCGACCGCACCGGCGTGGTCAGCAGCACGTCCAGCCCGCCGCGGACGCGCTCGTCGGCCAGCACCGTCACCGCGCCGACCGTCACCAACAGGATGCCGACGCTGACTTGCAGCATGTTGGAGAACACCAGCAGCTCGTCGCCGCCCCGGCCCGTCGCCGCGAGACTGAACAGGCCGATCGAGGTGCCGCCGAGCGCGGCGACGATGAAGATCCCCCAGACGGCCCGCGTCCAGCGCGACGGCTTGCGGCGATGCTTCTCGTACCAGACCAGCGGCTCGCGGTCCAGGAGTCGCACATCGCGCCGCTTGCGGACGACGGGCCGCGACTTCGTCGCCACCGCCCCCTCGCGGATCACGCACGGCCGCACGGTCAACACCGCCAGCAGCGCGCACAGGGCCGACAGCCCGGCGGTCACGACGAAGAACAGGGCGTAGTCGCCCCACTCGTTAGCGCGGACTCGCGCGTACGGAGCGAAGATCAAGACGTAGGGGTTGAGGTTCTTGAGCCAGTCGGCCGCGTAGCCGGTGCCGAACAGCGCCCCGTCGATCATCTGCCAGATCGGGTAGGCCATCAGCCAGGCGACCTGCACCATGTAGGTCATCAGCAGGACCTCGTGCGGCTTGCGGCCCCACACCGACAGGAGTAGCGCGAGGGCACAGCCGAACAGGCCGGTGCCGAACATGACCAGGTACGCCGCGGCCACGGCCTCCGGGTCCAGGCCGCCCAACAGCGACGCGATCATGAGGACCGGCAGCGACGCGACGACGAGGCCGGCCACCGGCAAGAGCCGCGACGCAAGCTTGCCGAGGACGATCTCCACGTCGGACAGGTCGGTGACGAGCAGGTGCAGGAGGTTGCCGCGCATCTTGTCGAGGCAGACGGCCCCGGCGGCCGCGCCGGGCGCGGCGAGCAGAATGAGGGCGAGCTGCGTGCCGGCGACGGCGTGGTAGAACGACTCGCCAACCTCGGCGTACTGCTTGATGCTGAAGCCGTTGGGGTTCTGCCGAACGCCAACGTCCCAAACGAGCCAGAGGGCGGCGAAGAGGACGAGGACGACGCCGGCACGGATCGCGTAGGTCTGCCAGCGGCGCGCGCTGGTGCGGCACTCGAGTACGAACACGGGGCCGGGGCCGAGGCGCATGGGTGAGTCCCTTCGTGCCGGGAATTGTCAACCCTTCGGCGCAAAACATTGTGGGGGGGCCTGGGGGGTGCCCGCCCCCCGGCGACCGCGCCGCGGCTGCGGGTTCGGGGTGGGACTCGCTCCGCTCGTCCCACCCTACGACCTACGACCCGGTGACCCCTGCACCGCCGTCGATTCTCGCGTATGATCCACGGAATGCGGATTCTGCTCGTCTCCGACCTGCACGCCAACCGCCACGCCCTCGCCGCCCTGCGCGAGACCTACGACGTGTGCCTGTGCCTGGGCGACCTGGTCGACTACGGCAGCTCGCCGACGGAGGCGGTGGCGTGGGTGCGCGACCGGGCCGCCCACTGCGTTCGCGGCAACCACGACCACGGGGCCGCGCACGACGTGGCCGTCATCGGCGGCATCGGCTTCAAGTACCTCTCCGGCGTCACGCGCCCGCTGACGCGCGAGCGGCTCGCGCCGACCGACCTGCGCTACCTCGCCGAGCTGCCGGTGACGCAGTTCCTCACGCTCGACGGGTTGCGCGTGCTGATGGTCCACGCGACGCCGCGCGACCCGCTCGACGAGTTCGCCCCGCCGGACGCCGATTTCTGGGCGCGCCGCCTCGAAGGTGTCGAGGCCGACGTGGTATGCGTCGGCCACACGCACGTGCAGTACGCGCTGGAGGTCAACGGCACGCTCGTGCTGAACCCCGGCAGCGTCGGCCTGCCGCGCGACGGCGACCCACGGGCCGCGTTCGCGGTGCTGGACGGTCGCAAGGTACAACTGCGCCGCGTCGAGTACGACGTGGAGGCGGCGGTGAACGAGGTCGAGGCGTGCCCGATCCCGGACAAGGCGAAGGCGATGCTGGCGGCGGTGTACCGCACCGGCACGCTGCCGAAGAACGGTAGCAATGGCCACGCAGGCGGTTTGGGCACTCTCTGAGATTTTGTTGCCAGCCGGTCGCGCGAGCGAGGGGTCGAAGTCACCCGTCGCTCGCGCTCCGGGCTGGCAGGCAGCCTGCGCAAAGTCGGTGGCCGGCAACGGGCAACGCCACGCCTCATACGATAGACAACGGACTCGCAACCGATCCCCGACCCGCGATCCTTATGCACCACGAAGACGTCGAACTGTCCGGCCACATCATCGACTCGCTGCTATTGCCCAAGGTGATGGACGAAATCCTCTCGCGCGGCGGCAACTACGTCCTCAAGGACATCCGCATCGGCAGCCGCTCCGCCCACGCCAGCTACGCCCGTATAGAGGTCCGCGCCGACACTCC
>CAZNSL010000100.1:3063-11029 GCA_964574975.1 uncultured Alcaligenaceae bacterium
AGAAGCTCGCCGAACTGCTCGCGGCCGTCCACGACCACGGGGCCGTGCCCATCGACGCCAGCGACTGCAAGGTCGTCGCCGCCGACGTGGCCGGGGCGTTCCCCGAGGGCTTTTACAGCACAACCAACTTCCGCACCCAGGTACGGCTCAAGGGCGATTGGGTCGAGGTCGAAGACCAGGAGATGGACTGCGGCATCCTCATCGACCCGGAGGGCGACGCCGCCCGCTGCGTGCCGATGACGAGCGTGCAACTCGGCGATCGGATCGTCGTCGGCCGTGCCGGCCTGCGCGTCTTCCCGCACGAGACGGCCAGCCGGCAAGAGGCGTTCGAGTTCATGGCCTCGCCGGTGTCCAGCGAGAAGCCCAAGGGCGTCAGCACCCGCGAGATCGCCGCGGCCATGCGCAAGACCCGCGCGGCCGGCGAGAAGATCATCGCCGTCCTCGGCCCGGCGGTCGTCCACACCGGCGGCGTCGAGCATGTGGCGAAGCTGATCCGAGCCGGCTACGTGCAGGTGCTGTTCGCCGGCAACGCCCTGGCGACGCACGACCTCGAAAATGCGATCTACGGCACCAGCCTCGGCGTCTCGCTGGAGCAGGGGTTGCCGACGCACGAGGGACACGAACACCACCTGCGGACGATCAACACCATTCGCCGCCTCGGCGGCATCAAAGCCGCGGTCGAGGCAGGCGTGGTGAAAAGCGGCGTGATGTACGAGTGCGTCAAGGCCGGCGTGCCGTGGGTGCTGTGCGGGTCGATCCGCGACGACGGCCCGTTGCCGGAGGTCATCACCGACATTCTGGTGGCGCAGGCGGAGATGCGCAAGCACGTCCCCGGCACGGGATTCTGCCTGATGGTGGCGACGATGCTGCACTCGATCGCGGTGGGCAACCTGTTGCCGGCGTGGGTGAAGGTCGGCTGCGTGGACATCAACCCGGCGACGGTGACGAAGCTGATGGACCGCGGCTCGACGCAGACGGTGGGCATCGTCAGCGACGCGGAGCCGTTCCTGCGGGCGCTGACGGCGGAGTTGCTCGGAGGATAGAATCCTCGCCCGAACTTTCCGAGCCGGAAGCGTGAGCGACGGCCACACAGGACCGTCGCTGGCGCTTCCGGCTCGGAACGGTGCTGGAAGCGGAGGTGATTCGTGACGGACAACGTGGCGCACATTCCATTCTCGCGGCAGGACGAGCAGACCATCGCCAGCATGGCCCGCTGGATGCGGTTCATGGCCGTGGTCGGCATCGTCGGCAGTATTCTGATGCTGATCTTGCTCTTGCTCGGCGTCGGCGTGGTCGCGGCCGGGAGCGAGTTGGGCCAGAACTCGCCCAAGTGGGTCGAATTGAAGCGGTTCTTCGAGGAGACCGGCACGCTGCTGTACTTTCTGCTGGCGGTGATCCTGCTGGCGGCCGTCGCTTCCTTGTGGCAGAACTTCGCCCTCTACCACGCCGGCGACTACTTCGAGCGCGTGGCGACAACCGATGTCGCGGACCTCGACTATCTCCAGCACGGCCTGGATAAGCTCCGCGTCTACTTCAAGGTGCAGGTGCTGGTCATGATCGTTACCGTCGCCGTCGCGGTCGGCACCGCGCTGGCAATGGTGGCCGCGCTGCGTCACGCCCAATGAACCCTATCCTCGAGGAGCGAATCATGCCGGAACTGCCGAACGCTTCGCCCGTGCCGGATATGCCTTTGAGTCGCATTCCGTTCTCCGCCCAGGCCGAAGCCAGCCTGAAGGCGCTGTGCGTCTGGATGCAGATAGCCGCCGTCGTGACCTTCGTCAGCGCGATCGGCAAGGTCGTCGCCGCGTTCGCGCCGCGGCACGACTACGGCAAGCTCGTCGAGGCGGCGATCACGTTCATGATCGCCCTGTGGATCTACCAGGCGGGCACGGCCTTCCGCAAAGTGGCGACCACGGACGCGGCCGATCAGCACCATTTGATGGAAGGCTTCTCGCTGCTGCGGCGCGTCTTCCTACTGCAATCGATCCTGGTGATCGTTGTGTTGACGCTGCTGCTGGTTGCCCTCATCGTTGCCGCCTTGGTGTTGGCGTCGAAGGGCGCGGCGTGACGCGAATTGGGTGAGGGCCGATGCGAAAACTTCGATTGCCTGCCGCCGTCGTCGCGCTGGTGGCGTTGGCCGCCAAGGCCGACGCGCACGCCCTGTACGTCGAGTGCAAACTGCGCGGCGAGACCGTCCGCGTGGAAGCGTATTTCGACGACGATACGCCGGCCGCCGAGGCGAAAATCGTGGTGCGAACCAAGGACGGCGCGGAGGTCGCCCGCGGTGCGACGAACGACAAGGGCGTCTTCGCGTTTGCCAAGCCCGCGCCGGGCAAGTACGTCGTCGTCGCGGATGCCGGCCAGGGCCACCGCGCCGAACAGGCGATGACGGTGCCGACCGCGGCGGCGCTGGAGAAGCTCGGGGTGTACGACCTGAACGCGCCGGAGGTGGTCGTGACGCCCGGCCCGACGCGCACGGAGCGGGTGCGCTTCCCGTGGCTGCGGGTCGGCCTAGGGCTGGCGTCGATCGCGGGGTTGGCCGGGGCGCTGTGGCTGGGGCTGCGGAAACGCGGGGTCAGTACGTCCAGAAGTGGATGACGACGACCTTGCCGTCGGCGGCGTCCGCGGTGTAGAGGATCGCGCACGGTTTCTCGAACGCGATACGGCGCTTGCCCGTGCGCGACTCGCCAAAGGCAAACGGGTCGGATGCCAAGCGGGCATTGAGCCGAGTGACGGCAACCTCGATCGCGTCCTGGGTCGGCAAATCGGACGCGACGAGTGCGTCGGCCAACTCGTCGAGCGCGGCGTCCCACCACTCTACTTGGAACATCGCCACTCTCGCATCTTGGTCTCGACCTCGGTGGCCGTGTACGACCGCCCGCCGATGCCGGCTTCGCGGCGCGCCAGTTCCTCTTCGCCGATCTGGGGTTCGAGGCGGTATTTCGCCGGCGTGGCCGGAGTGAAGAACCCGAGCCTGCGGCCGTCCGGCGCGCAGATTTCAACGGGGCCATCGGCTCGGTCGAGGCGCTCGGCGAGTTTCGCGTCGGCGATCAACAGTTCGTTCATGTTGCCCTCCGCCGCGATTATACCGCGTCCCGGCGGGACCGCAATCGCCCGTCACCGGCCCGCGGCGTGTTCGGTCAGGATGCGCCGCACCTCGCGCACGGCCAGCGGGTGTTGGTGGACCTCGTAATGGCTCGCGGGCACCACCAGCTCCGAATCGACGCCCTCCAATCGCGCGCTCGCCACCGGCACCACGCCGTCGCCCGGCTCCGTGTCGCCGCTCAGCCAGCGCTCGACGACCGCCACGTCCTTCGGTGCGACGCCGATCACCGAGTGGTACTTCACCCCCGCCGGCTTCGGCCGCGACGCCAGGATCTCCAGCGCCGGGGCGTGCGGCGCGAGCATGTCCACGCTCGTCGGCAGCGAGCGCACGCTCACGCCGGGGTTCTCGCCAGTCAGGTCGGTCGCCGAGTCCATCAGGAACTTCGGCAGCCGCACCAGCTTCGTCGCCTCGCGGGCCAGCGGCGTCGGGCTGAGCTTCGAGCCGTGGTGCGGCGTGCCCAAAAACACTACCCGCGCTACCTCGGTGCGGCGGTGGAAGTAGAACGTGCCTTCGAGCCAGTCGCGCGTCTCCTTCTTCGCCTTCACGGCCGACAGCGGCGCGTCCGACGCCAGCTTCCAGAAATCGTCGCCGCCCTCGACGGTCATCAGGTGCGACACCAGTCCGCCCATGCTGTGGCCGACCAGCACCATCTTGTCGAACGCCGCATCGGTCCGTTTCGGGTCGAGGTCGGTGCGCAGCAACTCCAGCCGCAGTCGCAGGTCGGCCGCGGTCGCCAGGTACGGCTCGCTCGTCGGGTAGAAGTAGACCCAGAACTGATAGCGGTTGCGCAGGGCCGGGTCGGCTTGCAGGTCGTTGTAGAGGGGTGCCCACGTCGCCGGCGACGACAGGAGGCCGTGGACGAGTAGCACGGGAATCTTGCCCGGCTGATACGGCTCCAACATGCGGATGCCCTGACCGGTCTTGAGCCGGTCGGGCCGCAGGAACGCCTTGTAGGCCAGCATGTCGAGCGACGACTGGCCGAGGAAGTGCGCCAGCGGCGTCGTCAGGTCGGCTTCGAGCGGCACCGAGTGGCCGGCTAGCGACACCGACTGCGCCGCCCGCGGGTTGTACAGCTCCAGCCGCATCGAGCCGGGCTTGCCGAAGTCGCCCAGACCACCCTCGCACCGCAAGAGCGCGGTGACGGGGAAGTTGAGTCCGGGGGCGAAGTAGCTGCGCGGGTCGGCGGCGCTGCCGGCCGTGGTGCCGATCAAGGGCACGCCGAGGCCGTAGGTGTGGTACTCGTTGGCCAGGCCGACGACCGCGTAGTCCTCGCAGAAGCGCAACGGGCCGAACTGCTCCGGCGTCCAGGGGAAACCGGAGTGGACGACCGGCAGCGGTTCGTCGGCTTCGCCGTCGCCGGGCAGCGTCAGGGTGCCCTGGGCATCGAGCCGGCCGTCCTTCTGGGCGGAGCGCAGGCAGCGGGCGAGGCCGGCGTTGTACAGATCGCAGGCGATGCGGAAGCGCGGGTCGAAGGCATCGCGCGGCGTCAGGGTCGGCTCGCAGCCGGTGGCGTCGGCCGGCCGCTCGTCGCAGGAGGCGCGGAGGAAGTGCTGCGCATAGGCGCAGGTGTGGGCGAAGTGCCGGGTGGCGGAGCGCGGGTCCTTCTTCTCGGCCGAGCGGCCGAGGCGGTAGCTGACTTCGGTGAGGGCGAAGAGGGCGTCCGGCGACGGCGTGGCAACCGCCTCGGCATGGAGGCGGCGCAGGGCGTCGGCGGGGTCGCGGTCGTAGGCGTGGTCGAGGTCGTAAAGTCGGAGGGTCTGGAGGGTGCGCGGGGACAGGGTGGCGCAGCAGAGTTTGCCGCCGCGACAGTCGAGCGGATCGCCGCGACGGGCCTCGCGGACGCCGATCGTCTGGCAGGCCGGAACGCAGGCGAGCAGCAGCAGGGCGGTTGCGGCACGACTCATGGCCCGCGGACGATAGCACCCCCGCCAACGGCGTCAACGGCAACCGGTGCCGGCCCGGCGCGGTGCGACGCTTGCTAAACTGAACGGCATGCTGATGGTGGACGTGTGAGGGCCAACGAATGGTGCGGATCGCACTGGTGCAGCAGCGGGCCGGGCCGAACAAGCGCGCCAACCTTGCCCGGGGCCTCGCCGCCCTCGACGCTGCGGCGGCCGGTGGGGCGCAACTCGTCGCCTTCGCCGAGTTGGCGTTCGAACCGTTCTACCCGCGCTGCCGGGCGACAGCCGGCTACGCGGACCTTGCGGAGTCGATCCCCGGTCCGACGACGGAGGCGCTCGCGGCCGCGGCGAAGCGGCTCGGCGTCGTCCTGGTGGCGAATCTGTTCGAGCGCGACGGCGACCGCTGTTTCGACACGTCGCCGGTGATCGACGCCGACGGCACCCTACTCGGCCGCACGCGGATGCTGCACATCACCGACTATCCCGGCTTCCACGAACAGGGCTACTACACGCCGGGCGACACGAATGTGCCGGTTTACGCCACGGCGGCTGGGCGGGTCGGCGTCGCCATCTGCTACGACCGTCATTTCCCCGAGGTGATGCGGGCGCTGGCGCTGAACGATGCGGACCTCGTCGTGGTGCCGCAGGCGGGCACGACCGGCGAGTGGCCGGACGGATTATACGAGGCCGAGATGCGCGTGGCGGCGTTCCAGAACGGTTACTTCGTGGCCCTGTGCAACCGCGTCGGCCGCGAGGGCGAACTGGATTTCGCCGGCGAGTCGTTCGTCTGTTCGCCGGAGGGCGCGGTGCTGGCGCGGGCACCGTCGGGCGAGGAGCATGTGCTGCTCGCCGACATCGACCTAGCATCCGCCGAGGCGTCACACGCCCGGCGGCTGTTCCTGCGACACCGGCGGCCCGAATTGTACGCAGGTTGGTTAGGCCGCGAATAAGCCCGAGTGCATTGCTACCGGGTGTCGATGTCGTCGTTCTTGCGAGACTTCCGAGCGAACCGTTAAGGCTCGTCCTGTGCGGAATCCGCAGCGTCGGCCTGAATCTCCTTTAACGTCCTTCCACGCTCGTCCATCCATTCCGCCCGGCCATTGACACTACGTCCGAGCAGGACGCCTGCGGCTGCAGACGGCGAATCGAACGTGAAGTCCTGGCGAAGTCGCATTGACGTTCCGTTGTCCTCAAGAACGCCACGTTCCATCAGGCTCGTACGATTTAGGACGAGGTAGCTCTGTATCGAGGGGACCGTTTCTTTGACGACCTGTGAACCCGCGAGGACGACGAACCCTTCTGCAGACTCGTACCCACGGCCTTCAATGCCGCGGCCCCTCAGATACAAAAGGGTTCGCGGCGCGGCGGTTCTCCGCGGGCGCTCGAATTCATTCACGCCGAGGACTGGGCAAATCAAACCGATCTCGTCCAAGAACCCCTCCATCTCGGCCGCATCGGCCTCCGACAACGACGGCAGTTGAGGGACGTTGCCATTCTCCAGAACGCACCGTTTGGCATCCCTCGCCATTTCGACCAGCCGGGCCTCCAGGTATTGGACGTGCGCCTTGTTGACGTTCTCGTCCTTGCTGGTGAACAGAACGAATGAGGTCCAAAAGTCCTTCTTGGAGTTATGGCTTTCTAGACGGGGGCGGGCGGGGCCGCCTTCGCCGATGTAGACGGCGGGCAAATCTCCGGCATCTGACGGGCCGCGGAGGATGTACACGCCGGCCTTACCGAACTCGGGCCGGGACTTGGCCTCTTGGAACTGGGACCGCGGACAGACGACCGCCCGGCCAGTCCAATTCGACTTTTCCGCGATGCGCAGCCCGTCCGGCGTGCCGTCAGGGAGAAAGATGCGGATGGAGAATCCGCGGCGTGGCTCGGCTGCCATGTCCAAATCTCTGCGATGATCGTCGGGTACTGTGTCGATTGTTGCCGACCCGACCGATGGAGTCCAGGTCGGATCAGTCTAACCGATGGTGCAGTGGAATATTGTGCGTCATCAACTTGAAGCGAGCGACGGCCAGGTGTGGTAGTTCACTGTGTGGCTTTCCGCGCACGCCGCGCCTTGCAATCCGCCCGGAGACGCTCCCACCATTCGGGCGTCGCCTCCTCGGACGGAGAATTCAGCCCTTCCAAGAGAAGCGCTTCCAACCGTTTTCGCTCCGCGCGGCGGTGCGCCCGCAACAGGGCCGAGACGTACTCCTCAGCCGTTGCGAATTGTCCGTCGGCGATCAACTCTTCGACGTACTCACACACGTCGTCGGGAAGGGTTACAGTCAGCGGCATACGGCCTCCTCCTCCGCGCGTATCGTACCTGTGAGGCCCAACCGGCGTCGATGTCGGTGTCGGGCCGCCAGCCAAAAGGACTCCAATGACCGCCGACCCCTTCCTCTCCCTCGTCGAACCGTCCGACCCGGCCGTCTACGACCTCGCGACCGCCACGCGCGGCCCGGCCGGGGCGCTGCCGCTCACCGACGAGCTGTTGCGGCACGCCCCCAGCGGCGACCTGTTCGGTTGGACGCAGAACGCCGGCATGGGCTGGAACCCCGTCGAACTCGGCCGCAAGGAGTTCCTCATCCTCTCGACGCAGGGCGGCCTGCGCGCCGACGACGGCAGCCCCGTCGCCCTCGGCTACCACACCGGCCACTGGGAGGTCGGGTTGCTGGTGAAGGCCGCGGCCGAGGAGTTCCGCCGGCTCGGCACCATCCCGTTCGCCGGGGCGGTGACCGACCCGTGCGACGGCCGGACGCAAGGCACCGTCGGCATGTTCGACTCGCTGCCGTACCGCAACGACGCGGCCACCGTCTTCCGCCGGCTCATCCGCTCGCTGCCGACGCGGGCCGGCGTCCTCGGCGTCGCCACCTGCGACAAGGGTTTGCCCGCCATGATGATGGCCCTGGCCGGCAGCCGCGACCTGCCGACGGTGCTGGTGCCCGGCGGCGTCATGCTCGCCGGC
>CAZNSL010000101.1:0-11019 GCA_964574975.1 uncultured Alcaligenaceae bacterium
GACCTCGGCCTCGGCCGGCCGACCTGCGGCGAACTCCACGTCGCCCAATAGTCGGCACGAATCGACTTCGCCGACCTGCGATTCGGGCGAGGTCGACTCCCCTGCGTTCAACGCCGACCACGTCTTGATCGCCCGACTCAGATACTGCCGGGCCGTTGCCAAATCGCCACCTTGAAGCTGAGCCCGTCCCGCTTCCTGGAGTCGGTGCGCCAATTCCGTCTTGAAGCGCGGCACCAATGGGTGCGCCTTCGCCAGTGCTTCGGAACGTGCGACGAGCGATTCGTAGAGCGGGAACGCCTCGGCGAAGCGGCCGGCCACCCGCTGCCGGTCGGCTTGCTCGGCGACGCACAGCAACTCATCGGCCTGGTAGTCCGGCGTCTCCGGGTGTTCCTTGGCCAGTGTGTCGCGGATTTGCTGGGCTTGCCGCAGCGTCTCGTCCGCGGCTGGGTCCTTGAGCTTCGATTGCGCTTGAGACAGCGAGAAGTAGGCGTTGCCCAGACCGAAGCGGAAGTCCTTTACGTCGGGGTGCCCCTCGCGGAGTCGCTCCCAGATGGCGATAGCCTCGCGGTAGGCCTCGACCGCCTCCTTCGGGCGGTTGGAGTTGTAGTAGACGTTGCCCAGGTTGTAGCGGTTGACCGCGAGATCGTGCCGGTAGCGGGTACGGTTCTGTCGTGCGGCAACGAGCTTGGTCAGGATGGTCTTCGCCTCGGCCGAAGCGGCCTCGGCCGAGGCCCAGTCGCGGTCGTCGGCCCGCAGCGTGGCGATGTTGTACCACGATGTCGCCAGGTCGCGCAAGTACTCTTCGGAATTGGGATCGGTGGCGACGAACCGCTGCCGCTCGCTCAGCACTGTATCGTAGAGCTTGCGCACTTCCGGAAGGTTCCGGGCGATCAAGTAGACGTTGGCGAGTCCGAACTGGCTGCGGGCGCGTTCGACCTGATATGCGAGGTTGTCCGGGTGCGCCTTGGCGAGTGCGTCCCACGCCGCGATCGCCTTGTTGCATTCAGACTCGGCCTCTGCGATGTGGCTGAGTTTCCGGTGCAGCCGACCGAGTTGAGAGTGGGTTCTGGCGACCTCCGCCAACCAGTTCGGGTCGTCCGGTTTCTCGGCGGCGAGTTGCTCGAAGGTCGTCAAGGCCTCTTTTAGCAGAGCGACGCCGTGGGCCGCCCCTTCCAGTTCCGCGTCGATCATCGCCAACCGGTACAGGCCGCGGGCGTAGTCGCCACGGACGGCCGGGTCGTTCGGCTTCTCCTTGACGAAGTCGGCGTAAAATCCTTTGGCCTGCTGGAGCAACTTTTTCCGTAGCGGTTCCAGACCCGGCTCGTCGAGGAGCGTGTCCTCGCTGACTTCAGTGAAATAGCGGTCCACGGTCTTGCGGCTCTGCTGAAAGCGTTGCTCGGCCAACCTCGCGTTCGCCTCGGCCCGCTCCTTTTCCCGGCGGGCCGTTGCCTCGTTTTCCTCCGCTCGCGTCTTTTCGCTGACGGCGACCGCTTGGAGCGACTGGGCCCGTGCTCGCTGCTCGTCCGCCAGTGTTCGCTGCGTCTCGGCCTCCTGACGAAGTCGGTCGGCCTCATCGCGTTGCTCGCGGGCGATGTCGCGCTGCTCGCGGACGGAGATGTTGAACCAGACGCCGCCAGCGGCCAAGGCCGCGGCACAGAGCGCCACGGTGGCGGCCATAGCTGCCAGCGCCGGCCGGCGTTTCGCCCATTTGAAAGCACGCTCCACGGGGCCGACCGGCCGGGCCTTGATCGGCGCGCCGCCGAGGAAGGCATGTAGGTCCTCGGCGAGCGCCTGTCCGGACTCGTAGCGCTTTTTCGGCTCTTTTTCGAGGCACTTCAGGCAAATGGTTTCGAGGTCGCGCGGCACCTTGCTGGCGATCTTCGACGGCGGCGTCGGCTCCTCGGTGATGACCAGTCGGATGGTGTCGATCGGCGTCGCGCCCAAAAACGGCACCTTGCTGGTCAGGCATTCGTACAAGATGACGCCGAGTGCATAGAGGTCGGCGGCCGGGCCGATGTCTTTGGCTCCCTTCGCCTGCTCGGGGGCCATGTAGCAGGGCGTACCGAGGATGGTGCCGCTGCCGGTGCGCGAGCTGTCGCCCATCACCTTGACCAGCCCGAAGTCGGCAATCTTGGCGAGAAACGCCGGCCGATCGCGCGCCGAACCGAGGTTGGAATAGCTCGCGCTCGTTTCGTCGGACTTCGGAACATTCTCGCTGATGAGAACATTTCCCGGCTTGAGGTCGCGGTGAATGATGCCCTTCTCGTGGGCGGTGTACATCGCCTCGGCGAGTGTGGCGATCAGCCGGGCCGCGTCCCGCGCTTGAAGCGGTCCCTGCTCGATCTTGCCGGCCAGCGAGCCACCGCCGAGGTATTCCATGGCGAAGTACGGTCGGCCCTCGTACTTGCCGATCTCGAAAATCTGCACGATATTCGGGTGCTGCACCCGCGCGAGTTGCTTCGCCTCGTTGTCGAACCGATCGATGTCGGAAGCGTCCGCGAACTCAGCCGACAGGATCATCTTGAGGGCAACGAGTCGGTCGAGGCCGAGATGGCGAGCCTTGTAGACGACGCCCATGCCGCCGCGGCCGAGTTCGGTCAGTATCTCGTAGCCTGGCACGCGAACCGGAATATCGGCGGATGGCGTCTTCCGCGCGGTGGTGTCCTGGGCCGCGGTGAGAAACGGGTCGAGTTGCGTGACCGCATCGAGCGACGGCGCATCGGCCCGCGGGCCAGCGGGCTTCGCCGGCTCAGCAACCGTGGCGTAGCGGCGATCCGGTGGCGGAAGGGCAACCGTCTGCCGGTCGTCCGGTTGGATCACCGTACGGTCGTCGGGCGGCTGGTTAGACATCGGCCGGCCCTCGTGAAGGAGCGTCGCGGGGATCGATGTATTATCGCACGGCCGGCGACCGGTGCCAACTGCTGGAGCGGCCACGCGCTGGCATAAGTGTAATACACTAACGCGACTCGCCGCGCGATTGGACGGGGACTCTCGATGCGAATTGCCGTATCCGTCATGCTGCTCACCACCTGGTCGCTCCGCGCCGCTGAGCTGAAGTCGATCATCGTCGCCGACCACGAGACGAAGCGCGTCATCCACATCAAGCCCGACGGCACCTTGCTCTGGGATGCCCCAAACAACAACGGCCACGACGTGCAACGACTGCCCAACGGCAACCTCCTCATCAACAACCCGCCGAGCGTGCAGGAGATCGACCGGAACAGAAAGGTCGTATGGGAGGTCGGGCCGCCGTTGATCCGGAGTGCGGAGTCGTGCCAGAGACTCGCCAACGGCCATTCAGTCATCGCCGATGTCGGACGCATGAGCGTGATCGAGATCGACGAGAACAAAAAAGTGGTTTGGGAGTTTGTCGTGCCCAACGACAACAAGCGGCCGCGGCCAACGATGCGGCAAGTCCGTCGACTCGACAACGGCAACACACTCATCTGCGCTTCGACCGAGGACAAGGTGATCGAGGTCAGCCCCGATAAAAAAGTCGTCTGGAGCTACGCCCTGCCGTTTCCGTACCTGGCGACTCGACTGCAGAACGGCAACACGCTGATCTCCAGCGGCGAAGGATACGGCAGTCCGAAGGGCTTTTTCGTCGTCGAGGTCGATCCGGCCGGTAAGACCGTGTGGAACTACGGTGGCGACGGCGCACCGGCCGCGGAGCAGATGACCTGGCCGAGCGGGTTCGTGCGACTCAAGAACGGCAACACACTCATCTCGATCGCCCACGGCAAGCCGGGCACGATCCGCGAGGTGACGCCGGAGAAAAAGACTGTCCGCGTCATCGCAAGCCCGGCGATGAAGCATCCCTGCACACTGGTCGCAATCGAGGAGTGACCGATGCCGTACTCGCTACCGCCGCTCGACCGCCGGCACTTCCTCGGAGCCACGCTCGCCGGCGTCGTCGCAGGATTCGCACCAGCCGCGGATGCCCCGGACCCGCACACCTGGGCGCTATTCGCCGACACGCACATCGACGCCAACCCCAAAGCCGTCAGCCGCGGCAACCGCATGGCCGACCGCCTGACGGCCGCGGTCCAGGACGTGCTTTCGCACCCGAAGCGGCCTGCGGGGGTACTCGTCAACGGCGACCTCGCGCTCAAAGCGGGTTATCCGAGTGACTACGCAACCTTCGTCAGCCTCATCGACCCGCTGCGGAAGGCCGGGATGCCGCTGCATCTGACGTTGGGCAACCACGACGATCGAGCCAACTTCCTTGCGGCAGTCCCCGGAGCGAAGCGGTCGGAATCACCGGTGGCCAAAAAGTACGTCGGAGTCGTGAGCGCCGGCCGCGCCCGCTTCGTGCTGCTCGACTCGCTTCAGGTCAGCGACAAAACGCCCGGCGAGTACGGTCCAACGCAGCTCGCGTGGCTAGCGAAGACGCTCGACTCGGAGCCAAAAACACCGACCGTCGTGTTCGGCCACCACAACCCTCCGGGGCTGACGGACTCTGAGGCGTTCTTTTCGGTCCTCGCGCCTCGTATGCAGGTGAAGGCGTACGTCTTCGGCCACACGCACTCCTGGGGCGTCGCCAAGCACGACAGCGGCATCCACCTCATGAATCTACCGGCGGTCGCATACCCATTCGCCAAGGGCCAGACCATCGGCTGGGTACTCATGACTTTGACGGAAAGCGGCGCGACACTGGTCTTGCGAGCATCCGACGGTCACTCGCTCGACCGGCAGATGCACGAATTGACTTGGCGGACGTAGCCCATTATCGCTGGCGTTCGGTCGGACCCGCCTGCCGGGCGGGATCCGCAGCCGCTACAGGGTCCGCTCGGCAGGCGAGATCGACCCGGGCTTCCGGCTCGTACGCGGCATCACTAAACCATCGCCATGACTGAACCGCTGGGCATCGCACTCCTTGGTTGCGGCACCGTCGGTGGCGGCGTCGTCCAGTTGCTCACGGATCGCGCCGACTTGCTCGCCGCGCGTGCTGGTCGGCCGCTGGCGTTGCGTCGGGTCGTCGTGCGCGATCCCGCCAAACCGCGTGACGTACCGCTGCGGGATGGCCTCGTTGGACCGCTCGACGCGGCGCTAACCGACCCAAGCGTTGAAGTGGTCGTCGAACTGGTCGGTGGCACCGGCTGGGCGCGCGAGGCCGTGCTGGCGGCTCTTGCGGCTGGCAAGCACGTCGTCACCGCCAACAAGGCACTCCTTGCCCGACACGGGCCCCAGGTATTTGAAGCTGCCCGCCGCCACGGCCGTGCGGTCGCGTTCGAGGCCAGCGTCGCCGGAGGTGTGCCGATCATCGTCGCACTGGCGCAGTCGATGACGGCCAACCAGGTCACGTCGATCCAGGGCATCCTCAACGGCACGTCCAACTTCATCCTCACCAAGATGAGCGAGGAGGGCGTGAGCTACGCAACCGCACTTGCCGAAGCACAGGCCCGCGGCTTTGCGGAAGCCGATCCGACGCTCGATGTCGACGGCTCGGACGCGGCCCACAAGCTGGCCCTACTGGCCCAGATCGCGTTCGGAGCGCACGCCGACGCCGATGCGGTCGAGCGCCGTGGCATTGCCGGCCTCGACGCGATGGACATTCGCTTCGCCAAGGAACTCGGCTACACGGTGAAACTGGTCGCGGAAGCGTGGCTCAGCGACGGTCGGGTAGCGCTGCAAGTCGCTCCAGTGTTGCTGCGGCACACAGATATGTTGGCCCAGGTGCGCGGCGCGTACAACGCTGTGCGCGTCGTCGGCGACGCCGTGGGCGACACGCTCTACTACGGCCCCGGAGCGGGCCGGATGCCGACAGCCAGCGCGGTGGTCGCCGACCTCATCGACATCGCTACCGGACGGGCACAGAAGACGTTCCAGGCGCTACGGCTGTGGACGCCGGGCGCGAACGGCCCGGTGATACGAGCGGCGTCCGAGGTACGAAGCCGATACTATCTGCGTCTACTGGTTGCGGATCGCGCGGGCGTACTCGCCGACGTGGCACGCGCGCTGGCCGACGAGGGAGTGAGCATCGCATCGGTGATCCAACACGAGGCACTCGACGACCGCGAAGGCGGTGTGGTGCCGCTGGTCATCATGACGCATGCCTCGGAAACGAGTCGCGTCCGCGCGGCCCTGACGCACATCGGCGCGAGTCGGCTCTCGGTTGAACCAGTGGCGTATTACTCAGTGGCTGATTGAGCCTGTGAGATGTGCGAGCCACTGCGGCACGTCGGTCGCGCCCCGTGCATTGGCCGTCGATGGACCGCGTCGATACGATGACTGTCCTCACAGCACGCCACTGACGGCGAGCAACCATTCCCCCCCTACACCAGGAGTTTGCATCGTGCGCAACCGGAACATGCTTGGCCGCCGGCCGAGGCTTGGCGTCGAGTTATTGGAGGACCGCCGCGTCCCCGCCTCTATTGCGGGCGTTATGTGGAAGGATTCGCTCGGCGGCGGTACCCTCAACGGCGGCGAGGTCGCCTTCGGCGGCATCAACCTGACCCTCTATCTCGACAACGGCAACGGTATCTTCGAACCCTCCACCGATACCATCGTCAACACGGGCACGACCGACCCGTTCGGGGCGTACCTGTTCGCCGGACTCGACGCCGGCCGCTACTTCGTCGATTACGACGAGACGAGTACGCTCCTGCTCGGCCTCCAGCGCGTGATCGGCAACGACCCGCTCGACATCACCGTCACGATCAACCAGGACGTGACCGATGCCAACATCGCCTTCCGCCGGCAAAGCCCGCCGCCACTGACGGTCCCGTCTGGCTTCGAAGCACCCGGCGCGTTCCCGATTCGCGCCTCCGGCGCGCAGTTCAACGTGCGGCCACAGGTGGGCAGCACCTTGGGCGGTTCCGGCTCCGATAATATCCTGGTCACGGTCCCAGCATCGGGGCCATACCAATGGACCGAGTCGCGGCACAACGAGGGCGACATTTCCGGATCGATCAACCCAGCCCAGCCCGGTAACCCGGATTCCTTCCCGCCGAACACGTTCGTGAACTTCGCACCGACCAGCGGCCTGCCAACCTACGCTTGGCGCATCAGCAAGGAGACGGGGCTGTCGTTTGCTTCGGTCCACGCCAACGGTTTCGACAACCAGGACATCACGAGCGGCGGCGGCCCGGTCGGCACTGTCTACGGCACCGCCTACTTCAACACCGACTCATCGGGCGGCTTCGGTTACAACCCGACGGACGGTACGCACCGCAACGGCGGCAATTCGCAAGACCTTCAGATGGGCATCGTCGGCACGCCGGACGAGGCGAGCTTCAACGTCGCGATGGCAAACTTCCCATTCGACGAGGGCTGGGTGGGTGGATACGTCGACGATCTCCTCGGGTCGTCGAACGAGGCACTGTTCGACCAGGGCTTCGGAACGCCGGGCCTGTCGCCGTCGGCGGTCGTCACCTGGGCCGATGGCGTTACCGGCCTGGCGACGGTCAATCTGACCAGCTTCCGCTCGGACTTCAACCCGACCAACGGTATGTTGTTCGTCAGCCCGAACTCTTCCGACAACAACTCGAATCTCGCCGCAGCCCTGCCGGGCGCGAACGGCTGGACCGTGGCCATCCGCGAGGACAACGACCTCGACCTAACCGGGCAAACCCTGGCCCAGTTCACCGACTCCGAGTTCCAGTTCATGTACATGGACTTCCGCTACGACGGCCTCGTCGGTGCGCGAATCAACGGTACCACCGGGGCAACGATCCGCGGGGCCGGCAATTACACGCTGACTCGGCTCGGCACCGGCGAGTACGCGCTGACCATCCCCGGCAAGACCGACGCCAGTGGCACATTGCTGTTGACTGTGAACGGCTCGACCGGCGGCGCGAACCCGCTACCGGATCGCAATTTCCTGTCGTACCAGTTCGACGCCGTCAACAACCGATTCGTCATTCAGGCGCGCGAGTTGACGACGGGCGGTAACCCGTTCGGCGAGGCTTCGCCGCTGAGCGACACCGACTTCTCGTTCGCGTTCATCGACTACACCAACCCGGTGAAGCCGGCGATCCCCCCGAAGGTGGAGAGCGTGGTGGTCAACGCCGGGCAGACGAACACGACGCAGCGGTCGAAGGTGACGAGCGTGACCGTGACGTTCGACTCGCAGGTGACGTTCGCAGGCACCGTTGAGGCGGCGTTCGGCCTGTCGCGCATCGGCGGCGGGGCCGTGGGCAGCTTTACCGCCACGGCCAACGTCGTCAACGGCAAGACAGTGGTCGTGTTGTCCGGTTTCAACGGCGCGGAGACGCAGTTCGGCTCGCTGGCCGATGGTCGGTACACGGTGCTGATCCGGGCCAACCAGGTCACCGCGGGCGGCGCGCAACTCGACGGCGACGGCAACGGCACCGGCGGCGACGACTTCACGCTGGCCGGCACGACGGCGAACGGCCTGTTCCGCCTGTTCGGTGACGTGAACGGCGACGGAACGACCAACGCGGCCGACTTCGGCCAGTTCCGCCCGGCGTTCGGCTCGTCGACCGGCCAGCCGGCGTACCTGGCGTTCCTCGACATCGACGGCGACGGCACCATCAACGCCTTCGACTTCGGCCAGTTCCGCAACCGCTTCGGTGCCAGCGTGCCCTAAGCCATTGCTTCGACCATGCTATGCGGGGCCGGCGTCCAGCCGGCCCCGCTATACTCCGCACTCATCACGGTTTGCACTACGTCGATCTCGACGATGCCTCACTTCGACCGCGTGCCATTTCCGAGATCGTGACGTAAGATCACTTTGCGTCCGATTCATCCGTTCATTTCCCGATAAGGACCGGTTCGATGGTGAAGCCTCTCGCGCAACGGCCTCGCTGTCTCGTTACGCCCAATGTTCGTTTGACACGACCCGTGCGGCTACTGTTGACAACACTGGAAGACCGTACTGTCCCCAACGCCGCCGTCGCCAACCTCGGCGACTTCTACTGGGCCGACGGCCGGCAGATCCACCTCGGCCAGCGCCTCGGCCAGTACGACGTCGGGCTTTCGACCGGCGCCGACCTTGCCGCGCTCTCTGCCGATGACGGGCCGCTGGCCGGCTTCCACGTCGAGCGGTCGCTCAGCGATGCAGTGGCCATCGTCGAGGCCGACGCCGGGCCACGCCTCGATGGCGGGCTGTGGGCCGCCGGCGAATCGTGGGCGGCCACGAGCGGCGTCGACTTTGCCACGCCGGTGTTCGAGGTCGTCGAGTCGGGCGGCTGGGTCGCCGCCACGGACGAGGTCGTCGTTCGTCTGCGCGACGGCGTGACCGCGGAACAGTTCTTCGCCGACGACGCGCGCTTCACCGGCTACCTGCGCATGCAAGGGACGCCGGACCAGTTCATCGCCACCGTCGCCGCTGGATACGGTCGGCCGGCCATCGCACTCGCCAACGCGCTGATGGACGATCCGCGCTTGATGTGGGCGACGCCGAACCTGATGATCGGCTCGCAGTTCTTCACCAATGACCCGTTATACGCGGCGTCGTGGCATCTCAACAACACCGGCCAGTCCGGCGGCACCGCCGACGCCGACGTGGACGCACCCGAAGCCTGGGCCATCACCACCGGCAGCACGAACGTCGTGATCGCCGATATCGACGACGCCATCCAGCGCGACCACCCCGACCTCGCGCCGAACGTCTGGACCAACCCTGGCGAGACCGCCAACAACGGCATCGACGACGACGGCAACGGCTACATCGACGACGACCGCGGCTGGGACTTCTGGGATAACGACAACAACCCGTCGCCGAATGCTGGGTCGAGCGACAACCACGGCACCGCGACCGCCGGCGTGGCTGTCGCCGATGGCGAAAACGGCCTCGGCGGCACCGGCGTTGCTTACGGGGCGCGTCTCCTGCCGATCCGATCCAACATCGTGCCGGCCTTTTCGCCACCGGACGTGGCCACGGCCGTGTACTACGCCGCCGGCCGCACCGCCAGCGGCACCGGTACCTGGCGCGGGGCCGACATCCTCACCTGCTCGTGGGGTTTCGACGCACCCTTCCAGCCGCTTTCGGACGCCTTCGCCTGGGCCAGCGTCAATGGCCGTGGAGGCCGTGGGCTGGCCTGTTTTGTCGCCTCCGGCAACGGCGGCAACGACACGGTTGGCTACCCCGCCAACCTTGCCGGCAACCTGAGCGGCGTGATCGCCGTCGGCGGCAGCGGTCACAACGACACCCGCGTCAGCTACAGCCAGTGGGGACCGGAACTCGATTTCCTCGCCCCAACTTCTCCGGCCGGCATCCGCACCACCGACCGCACCGGCTCGGCCGGCTACAGCTCGTCCGACTACACGAGCAACTTCAGCGGCACCTCGTCGGCCACGCCGCTCGCCGCCGGCGTCGGCGCACTCGCCCTGTCGCGCGATACCAACCTGACGGCGGCGCAGCTCCGCGGCCTGCTCCGCAACACGACCGACCTGATCGGCCCGCAGGACTACGACGCCGTCACCGGCAAGAACCTCGAATACGGCTTCGGCCGGGTCAACGCCGCCACCGCCGTCCGCGGCGTCGGCATCGCCGAGATTCAGGTGCTCGACGGCAAGTCCAACGTGGCCGACGGCGCGACGTTCGATTTCTTCCTCGCGCCGGGCGGCTTCGTCGAACGGACGTTCCGCATCCGCAACCAGGGCACCCTCGACCTGACCCTCGGCGCGCCGTCGCTCGGCACCGGGCCGTTCACCCTCGTCGGCGGTTTCACCGACTCGACCCTGAGCGTCGGCGAAGCAACGACTTTCACGATTCGCTTCACGCCACAGGCCGGCCCGGTCCAGGCGCAAACGCTGTCGTTCGCCACCAACGACGCCGACGAGGGCGCGTTCGACATCACCCTGCGCGGCTCCGGCGGCCTGTTCGCCGCAGCCGCTTCGTCCACGGTCGGCACCGGCTCCGCCAACGCCGTCAGCGGCGACTTCAACGGCGACGGCCGGCTCGACCTGGCGACAGCGAACACCGGCGGCAACGTCAGCGTGCTGCTCAACAACGGTTCGGGCGGCTTCCTGTCGGCCGTCAACACCGCGACCGGCAGCGGCACCTTCGGGCTGGCGAAGGCCGACTTCACCGGCGACGGCCGCGACGACCTG
>CAZNSL010000102.1:0-10978 GCA_964574975.1 uncultured Alcaligenaceae bacterium
GGGCGAGTGGTCGTGCAGGTCGCGGCGCGGGTCGAGCGACCGGCACGCGCCGCCCTCGTCGACGACGACCGCGACGCCGCGATCCGTGCGGGTGCCGTAATAGACCTTCATGCCCTCGACCGAATTGTCGTTGATCAATTCGGCAGGGATAGCACGGCGTCGGCCGCCTGTCCACCGGTTCCCTACGGCGGTTGCGAACGAGGGGTGGCAGGGGACCTTGGGGATGCCGCCCCGACGCGCCGAGCGGTATCCGACCCCCGGGCACGGCCGTCGCGGGGAACTGGGCCATCCGTCGGGAAGTCGCGCGGGCGGGCCGCTCAAAGGTCGCCGGCGTCGATCGCGGCGGGCCAGGTGCCGGAATGCCCGTAGACGACGTAGCACGACCCGGAATCCGCGCCGTTGTTGTCGGCGTAGGGGGCGCAGACGACCAGGTCCTTCTTGCCGTTGCCGTTCAGGTCGGCGACCGTGCCGGTCAGCCCCAGGTTGTCGTTCGCCGCCACGCCCTCCAGGGTGAACCCGTTCAGGCCGTCCAGGTCCGTCGTCACGTCGAGGCGGAAGGGGGCGGCCGCGCCGAACACGACGTAGACGCGGCCGGCGTTGCCGGCGACGGTGACGTCGGACAGCACCAGGTCGTTGTAGCCGTCGGCGTTCACGTCCCCCACCGCCAGGAGCCGGTCCAGCGGGCCGTACAGGTACGAGTACGCCGCGTCGTCGTCGATCAGGTAGGAGCCGTTGAACGGGCCGCCGCCGCTGTACATAATCCTCATCCCGTCCCGGTTCGGCGGCCACTGGCTCCAGTCCATCCACCACAGAACGTCGTCGTTGCCGTCGCCGTTCAGGTCGGCCGCGCCGACCGGCCCCCCGCCCGGAGAATCGTTCCGGTCCCCCAGCATCGCGAACCCGTCCGCGCCGGTCAGGGTCGAGGTGGGGTCCCAGCCGACGCCGCCGATCGTCGCGGGCCAGACGGCCTTGTTCAGCAGCGCCATGCCGAAGCCGTAGTACTGTGCGCTGTAGCCGTTGCCGCCGTCGGCGATCAGCAGGCTGTCCTTGCCGCCGGCCAGGCGAACGGTGCCGGCGAGCCGGGTGTACTGGTAGCCGCTCGGCCAGCCGGCGCGGTACACGCTCACGCCGGCGGGGTTGCCGCCGGCGTTCAGGTCCGCCAGGTCGTACGAGCTGTTGGCCGTCATCGCCGCGCCGCCGAACACGACCCGGGCGGCGATCCCCGGATCCCCGGCGTTGGAGTAGCTCGAAGCCAGGTCGGTGATGCCGTCGCCGTTGTAGTCGCCGGTGGCGATCGGTATCTCGCACCACCCGCCGTCGGGCTGCTCCGACCAGTCCAGGGTGACGGACTGCGACGGGTCCCCCCACGGGCCGAAATAGTTGGCGGCGGGCCACGGCCGCGCGCCCGGCCCCAGCCAGACGTAGAAGACGTGGTTGCACGAATCGCGCCCGATGGCGATGTCCTGCTTCCCGTCGCCGTTAAAATCACCGTAGCCCAAGGATGTCGGGTACAGGTAGTAGCTCACGCCGTTGGTGCCGTCGAGGAACGGCGTCGGGCCGTCCAGGTTGTTGTTGTCGAGGGACGCGGGCCAGGCGGTGGACGAGTCGGCGAACAGGATCGTGAAGGTGCGCTGGCCCGAGAAGAACAACAGGTCCGTCTTGCCGTCGCCGTCCATGTCGTGCGTGCCGAACCAATACCGCATGCAGTCGGCGCACCACCAGTTGCGGTAGTTAATGCGGAAGCCGTTGGTGCCGTCGAGCGAGGTCACGAGGAAGGGACTGTCCCAGGTGCCGGCGTGGCCGGAGATGACGTATGCGCGGCCGTAATCGCCCGGCGAGTTGACGGCCAGGTCGTCGATGCCGTCGTCGTTCAGGTCCGCGACGGCCAGGCTCGAAAGCCCCAGCTTGAACCCCGCCGCCTCCCCGTCGATTCTAAACCCCCGCGGCTGGCAGATGGAGCCCAGGCAGCAGGTGTTCTTGAGGTCGGGCCGGAAGTAGACCACGTCGTCGAACGTCGCCGTCTTGTCCTTGCGCACCTTGACGTTGGCGAAGTTCGTCGCGCTGTAGGCAAACGCGGCGTCCACCCCGGCATTGACCAGCGTGTCGGCGTCGGTGCTGCCGGCGTCGTAGCGACCGGCGACGCCGCTGCCGCCCGCCGGGAACGCGCCGTGCCCGTCCGGGCCGTGGGTGAGGTAGGCGTACATCACCTCGTCGGTCGTGGCCCCGCCGGCGTCATGGATGACGACGCCGCCCCGACCCGTCCGGGCGACCGGGTCGACTTCCAGCGCCCGGCAGGTGGAGGTCAGGGTGGCGCGTACATCGACGACGTAGGTGAACTGCCGCCCCCACTCGTCGAACGCGTACTCGTCGGGA
Organism: uncultured Alcaligenaceae bacterium; assembly: GCA_964574975.1. Classification (GTDB taxonomy): domain Bacteria; phylum Planctomycetota; class Planctomycetia; order Gemmatales; family Gemmataceae; genus JAXMAS01. Next base: position 2,374 of record CAZNSL010000102.1, read on the forward strand.
AGGTGCAGCGACTTGGTCGGGATCGTGCCGCCGACCACGAACCCCGTGCCCGCGTCGGGGCCGAAGGGTGCCGACGGCGTGCCGCGGGTGCCGGGGCCGGGGTCCGCCGCCTCGATACCTAAACGGGCGGAACTCGGATCATACTGGCCGTCGGCGGGGCACGGCCGCCGGCCGCGGGTGACCATGAACGACTCCATGGCCCGCTCGACCGCCTCCAGCTTCTTGATATTCACGATCGTCTTCCGGTTGACGTCGCCCGCCTCGTTCCCGGGGAGCATCGAGACCATCACGAGCGCGCCGACCGTTAGCAGGACGCTGACCGCGACGAGGGAGAAGCCGGCCCGGCCGGCCGGCGTGCGTTCGTTTTGCGTCATTCGGCAGTACCACGGCCGTCGTTGGGGTGAGCTTGCGCCCCAGCGTAGCCCAAATCGGTGAACAAAGTCTTAACGGCGGTCGCCCGATGCGAACCGGGGGGCCGCCCGACGCGCCGCCCCGCCGGACCGTCAACGACCCGTGGGTACGGCCGGGCCGGGGTCACGGGGCGTCCGGCGAGCGGTTCGGCGAGTCCAGCGCGGCCGACTCCTGCCGCTGCTTCTCCAGCCGGATCAGCAACAGGATGTAGTCGTCGGGGCCGGGCAGGCCCATGAGGCCGGCGCGGTGGATCACCCACTCGCGCAGGGGCCCCGGGAGTGTTTCGTGCATGCGGGTCACCTCCATCGCCCAACCCAATAGCAGGCCGCGGGGGCCGTTGCAAGCGTGCGATTGCCCTGAGGTCACCGCCGACCCGTCCCGGCCCTTGCGCGAATGCTCGCGGCGTGCTAACGACGAGGCGAAGTAGCGCAACGGGATGGCGACGCCGATGGGATTGCTGCACGACCTGGACGACGGGAACAAACGCGAGGTCACCGAAACGGACTTCGACTATTTCCTGGAGGTTCTTCCGCCGGTCGCCATGCGGTTCGCCTGGAACGGCGAGCGCTGGCACTTCGGGTTCGCGGAAGGCTACGATTACGTCTATGCGTTCAAGAAGGAGGGCGGCCGCTACTACGCCCAGAAGACAAACCTGTTGAACCCTTACGAATGCGGCCATTCCATCGACGACCAGCAGCGGCGATCCGGGTTCGCCGATCGGCTGTGTGCGGAGAAGGAGGCAACGCGCGCCGCGAGCTGGATCCCGACCTGGCTCAAGCTCGGCAAGGAGAACCCCTGGATCCGGAGTGCCGGCGACCCGCCCTTCACGACGCAGTCCTTCCACGCGTGCGTCAGCGACGACGAGCTGCTCGACAAGTTCGCCCACGGCAACTGGTGCCTGGGCCAAGCCTTCTACCGCGGCGACGTGTGCTTCATCAACCAGTCGAACGGCGGCGACGAGTGGCTGACCATCAAACAGGGCACGCCGTTCGAGTCGATCAGCTTCGGCCGCATCGTCCGCGACCAGGGCCGGCCGGCCGCCCAGGCCATCCTCGACCGCATCCGGGCCGCCCCCGTCGAGAAGTGCCGTGAACTCGACTATTGACCGCAAACACTCTTTACAGCTCGCTCGGAGTGCGCTAGTCCTTGGGGTCCAACCAGCACGGAGGGACCCAATGGCAAGATCGCGCAAGACCAAAGACCAGAAGCGGGCGGCCCAGCCGGGCGACGCTTACGAGCCGCCTGCGGCCGGGGCCGTCCCCGATTTCCCGCCGGCCGACGAGGCCGCCGCGCCGCCGCCTGCGGCCGACCCGCGGCCGGCGTATGACCCCGACGACCCCAACAAGCTCCGGACCGTCGTGTCCGCCCCCTTCCGGGGGAAGCACGGCGGCGTCCTGCACCTGGTCGACGACGGCAACGCCCGTGGCGTCGGCATCCGGATCGCCTACGACGACCCGGCGGCCCGGCCGGCCGACGACGAGAAGGCCGTCCTCAAGGCGCCGAAGGGCAACTACCGCGGGTTCGAGTTCCGCGGAGAGATGGGCAAGCAGTGGCGCAAGGCCGTCGGCCGCGACGCCCCCGCGCCGGTGGCGGTGGCCGTGCGGATGGACGCCGAGGAACGGTTCGACACGCTCCACGCCAAGCTCAACCACGCCGAGCGCGTCGAGCAGGAGCGGCAACCGGCCGACGAACCGGCCGACAAGACCCCCGGCCGGTGACCGCCGTCGTCGTCCTCTGCGGCCGGCCGTCGCACGACGAATGCCGTACCGCCGCCGAGGAGTTGCGGGCCGCCCTCGGCCCGGAACCGGGCGGTGCCGCCCTCGAAATCCGGCCCGCCGGGCGGCCGTCCCGGTCCGCCTACGAGGTCGTCTGCCACTACGACCGCGACGTGCCCGGCTCGATGGAGTACGCCTACCGCTGCCGCGTCCGGCTGCTCCCGCCCCGCCGCGCCAGCCGCGGGCGGTAACCGGCCGCTCACTTGCGCAGGAACGCCGGCGCGGAGGCGGCCAGCCACACCCGCAACTCCGCCTGACTCTCGAACTCGGCGATGTCGATGCGGTCGACGGTCGGCCGCCCCGGCCCGGCCAGGCGCAGCTCGCCCTCGTCCATCTCCCGCACGGCGACGATCCGGTGCCGCTGAAACCCCCGGTCGGTCAGGTTCACCGTGTCGTTGACCAGCGCGTCGAGGTTGCTGCCGTGGATCAGCACCAGGCTCACCAGGTCGCCCGTGAACTTCAGCAGCAGGCCCACCGACGGGTCGTACCGCCAGGGGCCGAGCAGGCTGTACGGGAAGAATTCGCGGTCGCCCGTCTTGAGGCGGAACTCGACCGCCAGCGCCCGCTCGAGGTTGCCGCGCAGGTAGGTGTAGGCCGGGCAGCTCGCCTGTTCGGCGTCGGCGGCCTTGCCCGCCGCCGCGCCGAGGCGGGCGTCCAGCGCCGTGGGCCGGCGCAGGTTGAGGACTTCGGACTCATCGTGCATGGCTCGCCTCCCGCTCACGCGCCGGTGCCGGCGACCGCCCAAGGGCGTCCCGGCCGGCCTCGTGGGTCCGGGCAAAGGTAGCAAGCCGGTGGCGGTACGCAAGCAGCTTTTGCAGCCGATGGCGCAGCGGGGGCGTCTGCCGCCGGTCGGCCGCCAGGTCGGTCGCCGACGGCGGCTGGTCGGCCCGCCGCACGGCCGCGAGCAACGCCTCCTTGTCGTCGGTGAAGACCACCGCCTGCTCGCGGCCGCGCGTCACCGGGACGTAGAAGCGGCGGGCGTTGGCCGCCGCGAACGACTCGCCGGACAGGCCGATGAAGACCTTGTCGACGGTGCGCCCCTGGCTCGCTTCCGAGGTCACGGCATACCCGAGCGACAGGTGGCCCCAGTCCTTCGCAATCACCCAGCCCTTGTCCACGACCGGGTCGCCCTGCGGGGAGAACCCCCGCACGGTGTAGAGCGCGCCGTTGCGCAGCTTGTGCCTGCCGTCCTTCGTTTTGCCGTTGGCGGTGACGCGGACGCGGTCGTTGACCGCCAGCGTCAGCGCCGCCGGCCGGTAGACCTCAAACCGGTCGGCGTAGGCCAGCGGCAGTTTCGCCCCGTCGGCGACGAGCAGCCGTGAGCCGTTCGGCTGGCCGGGCGCGTTCTGGTGGAACTGGAGCAGGTCGCCCGCGTCGTAATTCGCCGCATCGGCCTTCTGCGGACCCGTCAAGTGCGCCGGCGTCCAGGCCGCCAGCGTCCTCTCGTCGCCGAGCTTGCCGGCCGCCTTGAGCGCGGTGCGGATGGCGAGCGTGATCCGCCGTCCCTCGGCGTGCGTCGCGCTGACCACCAGCGCCGACTTCGTGCCGCCGCCCCGCTTCCGCTCGCGGATCGCCGCGAGGTACGCCTCGGCCAGCGCCCGGTCGCGCTCGCCGTCGGGCACCTCCCGGATCCAGCCCAGCCGGTCGAGTTCGGCAAAGCCGGCCTCGGTCCGGCCGTCGGTCAGCGCCTGCGCGGCCCGCTTATAGTCGCCCGACTGGCGGAGGATTTCCGTCACCTCGGCGACCGGCAGCCCGGCCCGCTCCTCCAGGAGCTTCAGCGGCTCCCCGGCGGACACCGGCCGATTCTGGCGGCGGTCGCCGACCAGGACGACCCGCGCACCGAGGTCGCGGGCGGCGTCGAACAGCCGCAGCATGTCGCGGGTGCCGACCATGCCCGCCTCATCGACCAGCACGACGCCCGCGCGTGCCGATTCGCGCAGCTTCTGGTCCTTGAAGAACATGGCGAGCGTCGCGGCGTTGGCGAAGCCCGCCTCGTCCCGCAGCACGTCGCTCGCCCCGTTGGTCGGCGCGAGCGCTACCACCGCCCGGCCGGCGGCGGCCAGCCCCTCCCCCAGCTCCTGCTCCAGCGTCGTCTTGCCGGTGCCGGCCGGCCCCCGGATGAGCGTCACCGCGTCGCGTGAGGCCAGGACGTGCCGCACCGCCGCCTTCTGGCCGGCATTGAGCCAGTCGCGGGCGACTACCCGGTCGGGGTCGCCCAGCGGGCGAAACGTGCCGCGGCCGCCGCGGGCAAAGTCGGTCACCCGGTCTTCCGCGCCCTTCATCTCCCACGTCGCCACCGTCCTGCGGCCTCGCCACTCGCCGCGGATCAGCGGACGGCGGGCCAATTCGCGCTTGACCGCCTCGACCGTTACAGTACCGATCCCGCGCTTGAGGGCTTCCGTCAGCACCTGCCGTTCCGGCATCGTCGCCTCGCGCTCGAAGCAATGCCCGATGGCGTGATCGACGGCCACCCCCTCGCCCCGCTCCGGCCGGACGCGGCGCGATTCCCGGCGGTGCGCCGCCGCCAGGGCCTCGCGCTCGGGCTGAGTCAGCCGGCTGTCCCACTCCTTGCGGAGTTGGTTCCAAGACAGGGCGCGTGTTTTCTTCTCGCGCGTCTCCGCCCCGAGTTCCGCCTTGCGGTCCGGGTCGGTGATGCCGCGCTCGGCCGCGACTTTCTCAATCTCTTCCGTCCGCCGCGAGAACTTCTTCAGGACGGCCGCCGGGACGCCGGCCAGCTCGAAATCGTCGCGCTTGCGCTCGACGGCGAAGCCCGCGTCCTGGAGTGCGTTTGCCAGCCGCACGCGGAACGCCGCCTGGAAGTACGGGGCGTCGGCCTTGAGGCCGCGGAACTGGCCCGCCTTCCAGCGGGATTCCCGGTCGTCCCACGTCGCGTTGAAGGCGAAGACGTGGGCGTGGAGTTGCGGGTCCGGCACGCCGTCCACCGGCCGCGACGTGGTGTGCAGGAATTCCGCCCACACCATGTTGCCGGTTTCGCGGTTCTCGTTCCGGCCGCCCCTGCGCACGCGGGTCTGCATCTCCGACTCGATGTCGCGCATGGTCTCGTCGACGGCGGCGCGGAAGGCGTCGAGGATTTGCCCGTCGCCGGAGAGGGCGTAGAGCAGCGACACCGACTTGGGCACGCTGAACGTGAAGTCGTAGCCGACCGTGCGGTCGGAGCGGTTGCGGGCCGTGAGCGGCTTGCCGGTCCGCGGGTCGAGGTTGTCGCACAGCCGGTCGAAGGACGCCTTGTCCACGACGCCGTCGAGGCCGAGCAGCCCCGCGCCTTTCCCGCCCCACGCGCCGACGATCTCCTGGCCGTCGCTGAGGTAGTCGGCGGTCGAGTAGTAGCGCTTGGCGTCCTTGGCGCTGTCATGTTGGGTCACCCGGAGCATGTGCCATCATACGCACGCGGACGCGCCGTGCAGCAGGAGATTGGCGTCGAGGTTGACGGGTTGCACGGGCCTGCGACGGATCGCACGTTCTGCCATTCAATCGATGCCATTTTCTCTTGCCGTCCGACAGGTTGCCGCGGTCCGCGACGGCGTGAGTTACTCGGCTCACGACATCGATCGTTCAAGGGCTTAACCCCTCCCGGATTGCCACCCCGCCCGAGGCCTTATTCCGGGCACTGTGAAGCCGCCGTCTGGCGGGTCAACCGGTAAATCGGTTCCCCCCTGCGGGTCTCCCCCAATTTACCGGTGTGACCCGGCGCTGCGCTCCATCCTAGGCCGCTTCGATGGCGTGCCGTAAGGCCCCGGAGAGCGGGGCCGGAACCCAAGCGAAGGAGTTACCCCATGTCCGACACGAAGATCGACCACTCGAAGAAACACCCGAAATACATCGCCTACCACGTCCGCCCGGGCAAGGACGGCGAGAGGGGATTCTGGACCCGCATCGGCGTGGCCTGGGCGCACAAGGACGGGAGCGGCGTGGACATCCAGCTCGACGGCGTCGTGCCCCTCGACGGCCGGATCACCTGCCGCATCCCCGACGCGAAAGAAAACGCCTAACCGCCGGGCGGGGCTTCGGCCCCGCCCCTCACCCACCCAAACCGAAAGGAATACGCCATGCCTACCGACCACCAGCTCATTGCCGACCAGATCGACCGCTACCACTCGATGATCGAGAACTATCCGGATCTGCTCGACACCGAATTCGACCAGGACTTGCTCGACCTCCAAAGCGAGATCGACGAACTCCGCGACCTCCTGAATCACTGAGGGAGGCCGCCATGCACTTCCGGATGTTTGTCACGACCACGTTACCGGACGGCGCGACCTCGGAGGAGGCGCGCCGGGATGTCCACGACACCCTGTTAACCGACGATTCCTTTTGCGGCGCGGGCGGGCGCTTCGGCTCCCCGCTCTGCGACTGGTTCGTCATCGGCGGCCGCTGGAGCGGCGTCCTCACCGAAGCCGTGATCGGCGCGTCCTTCCGTAGGGCGGTAGTGGCTCGCTTCCCCGAGATGGCGAAGGATTGGTGGCCCCACTCGCTGGCCGAGGCCCATCGGGACGAGATCGACGCGCTGTGGCAGTCCCACGGCGGCACGGGTTCCAGCCCGTACACCCGCGAGGACGGTGGCGATCTTGGCCATCCCGATGACGCCCAGCTACTCACGCGCGAGATGTACGACGCCTTCCTGGCTCCCTACGAGGGGGCGGTACGCGGATGTGACGATTATCACGACCTCGATGACGAACCCCTCCGACCCGATGCTGTCGGCCGCAAATGGATCGTCGTCGTCGATTATCACAACTAACCCACGGAAAGGAACCAACGTATGACGAAAAATGTCACCCGACCGACGGTCCCGCCCGACCCCGAACGCATGAACGACAACCGCTCCGCCTGGGCGGCGGCGGCGGTTTTCGCCTTCCAGGATGCCACGGGCACGGACGTCGGGGACGCGCTGTGCGACCTGCTGGCCGACCTGATGCACTGGGCGGACCGCCACAACCACGACTTCGAGGCGGCGCTGCTCCGCGGCCGATACCATTACGAGTCCGAAACCGCGGGAGAGCCGTCATGACCGGCACCCCTCCCGTCAACCCCTTCTACGCGACCCGCACCCGGCGGGCCGCCGGTTCCGAGCGCCGCGAGCCGCGGCCGCCCGCATACGCCCGGCTGCCCCGCGCCCCCATCACGGGTAGCCCGGTCCCGCACCGGACCAGCCTCTACCACTTCCACCGGGCGGGCGAGTACGGCGACCGCAGCTACCCCGGCAATTGCGGCGGCAACCTCATCAAGGACCTGATCCGCTACTTCCGGCCCCGGTCGGTCTTCGACCCGATGACCGGCAGCGGCACCTGCCGCGACGTGTGCCGGGAGCTGGGCGTCTACTGCTGGTCGAGCGACCTGCACCAGGGGGCGGACGCCTGCGACGCCACGCAGTTCCCGCGCGGGTGCTTCGAGTTCTGCTGGGTTCACCCACCCTACTGGCGGCAGAAGCTCTACACGGACGACCCGCGCGACCTGTCCCGCACGCCGACGCTGGGGGCGTTCCTGGAGCGCTACCGGCTGCTGATCGACAACTGCGCCGGCGCGCTGGTGCCCGGCGGCAAGCTCGCCGTCCTGATGGGCGACTACAGCGACCGCGAGGCCGGGTTCGTGCCGCTGGTGTACTGGACCAAGCGCCTCGCCTTCGACGCCGGGCTGTCGCAGTGCTGCACCGACATCATCCGCTTTTCCCACGGGGCCAGCAGCTCGACCAAGGTCTACAAGTCCTCGTTCATTCCGGGGCTTCACGACACGTTGGTTGTCTTCCAGAAACCCCTATCCCCCACCGCCTCAGAAAGGACACACCCATGACGCCGACCCATCCGATTCCACGACCGTCCAGGCATTCGCCGACGCCGTGGGCCTACGAGTACAGTCCGTACGCCGTCGCGCGCGACGGCGACCCCGCCTACGAGCTGCCGGCGTTCGAGGTGTTCGACCACGACGGCAACAAGGTCTTCGACACCAACGAAGACGACCCGGCCGGCCGGCAAGAGGCCAACGCCCGCCTGGGCGCGGCCGCGCCCGAGTTGCTGGAAGCCCTGGATTACCTGCTTGCGCAGACGGTCGACATGGACCTAAAGCACGGTATCGCCTTAACGCGAGGCGAACGTCTCGCACGAGCCAAGGCGCTGAAAGCCCTCCGGAAAGCGAGGGGCACATGACCTCCGTCGCTTATCACCGCAACGGCATCGGCGGAGCGCCGTTCTACGTCGTGCTGTTTCACGACGGCGAGAGCCGCAAGGTCGGTCTCGTCTTCGACGCGCCGTACCACTGTGCCGTTCTCGGCGTGGATCTGCTCGCACAGGGCGATATCGCCTTCGCCTCCAACTCGTGGCGGGGCGACGTCTTCGAGCCAAAGCTCCGCCGCATCATCCAAAACCATCTCTCAACCAAACAGGAAAGGAATCCTTTATGACCAT
>CAZNSL010000103.1:0-5712 GCA_964574975.1 uncultured Alcaligenaceae bacterium
GTGGCGTGGCAGGTGAGGTGAGGTGAAGCATAAAACTTGTCGCAACTTGTCGCATACGATCCGCCGGGCTTTCGCGATGGGCCGGACCAAGCACCAGTCGCGGCCACGGTGTGAGCCGTTACTCGTCGGCCGTCATAGGCAGCTTCACGGTAAACGTGGACCCCTTGCCGACCACGCTTTCGACGCGGATGCGGCCGTGGTGCTGCTCGATGATCTGCCGACACACGCTTAGCCCCAGCCCGGTGCCGCCGGAGCCGTCCTCGTCGGGAACCTTGGTCGTGTAAAATGGCTCGAAGATCAACCGCAGCTTCTCTGGCGCGATACCGACGCCCGAGTCGGCGATCTTCACCTCGGCCATTTGGGCGACCTTATTCTCGCGGACCTCGATGACCAGCCGGCCTCCGCGCGGCATGGCTTGCCGGGCGTTGATGATCAAGTTGACCAGGATTTGCTCAATTTGCCCTGCGACTACCGGTACGACCGGACGGGCCACGAACCGCTTCTCCACACTGATGCGATTCTTGGTCAGGTCCTTCTCGGTAAGCAACAGGGCCTCATCGACGAGCCGGGAGATGTCCACTGAGCTGCGGGTGGTCCCGTTGTTACGTGCGTATCCGAGCATGCTACTGACGACGCCGGCCGCGCGCTGACCACCTTTGAGGATACGTTCGAGCGCCTGGATGCGCGAGGCGTCGTCGGCCGTGGGCCGCAGGCCAAGTTTGGCGTAGTTGATGATCGTCGTCAGGATGTTGTTGAATTCATGGGCAACGCTGGATGCCAGCGCCCCGACGCTGCTGAGCCGCTGTGCCTGGAGCAGTTGCTGTCGCAACTGGTCGGCCTCAAGCCCGCTCGGAGCCAGCACGTCGTCGCTGGTCATGGATCGCCTCCCGGCGAGGGTTGGCCGCCCGCTTCCCGTGGCGGTCCCGGCTCCGCGGCCTCCCTCGACGGTAAAAGGTATCGGTCGTGCCGTGTGAGCGACTTCATCGGAATCGAAATGCGCTCGACGTGGCCGAACGGACTTCAGTCCTAGCGACCTCCGGCCGACGTGCCCGGTTCGCCACATTGCCCCATTTTGGCCTTCTGCCGTGCCGCACGCGGGACTACCATACGGGCGTCGCCCCGCCCGCGTTCGCCGCGGGGAGGAACCCATGTCCCGAATCCGCCTCGGCCCAGCCCTGGTCGTCGCCACGCTTGCCGCGCCAGCCTTCCCTGCACCTCCGCGCGATGTGCCACCCCCCCAGATTGCCGAGGAGGTGATCAACGAGGGGCGCGAGTTCTGCCGCGAGTTGCGCGGCTACGTCGAAGAGATTGCCAAGAACTACTACATTCCGACCTCGCGGCAACGATTGCTCCGGGTCGCCCTCACCGGACTGTACGAGGCCGCCCGCCAGCCGGTGCCGTCCGATCTCGCCGAGGTTGTCGCCGCCGCGTACCGCGAGGGACGCGCAGACGAACTCACGTTCGAGACGTACATCGCACTGGCGAAGCACGATGCAGTACGTGGCCGCGACAAGGCACTGCACGTAGCCCTGGCGGCCCTGCCGTCGGTCCTCGATCCGTACTGCGGCATGGTCGGGCAGCAGGCGTTCCGCCAACTCGACTTTCCAACGGATACGCGCAGCGCCGGCCTGATCTTCGCGGGCATGACCCTGACGACCGATCGCGCGCGATTCGAATCCTCCGACGGCGGACGCTCGCCCGTGCCCGGCGGACCGTTACGCGTGGCCCAGGTCATCGCGGGCGGGCCGGCGCAGTTAGCCGGCGTTCGGCCCGACGACCTGATCGTGCGCGTCAACGGCAAGCGGTACGACGAGCCTGGTTTCGCCGAGTCGGCACGCGAACTTCTTCCCGCGACGGCGTCGGCCGAGGTTCGCTCGCCGCTAGCCGCCTCGGTTGAAGTCTTGCGCGAAGGTCACCGCGGGCCGCTGGCCATGCGCATCGTCCTCAAGCCCTTCGAGCCGGAAAGCGTGGTTGGCTGTCAACGGCGATCCGACGGAAGTTGGGACTACACGATCGACCCGCACGCGAGGATCGGCTACGTCCGCCTCGGCCCAATCTGGCAAACCACGCAAACCGAGTTCCTCCAGGCACTCGATTCGCTGACGAGTCAGAATGTCCGCGGCGTCGTCCTCGACCTGCGCTGGTGCCCCGGCGGATTTCTACGGCAGTCCGGAGCGATCGCACGGGCGTTGTTGCCGCCCGACAGCCCAGTGGTCTCGACACCGAAGGACCCGCCGCGTCACGCCCAACCAGTCATGCTCGACACGCCAGACCCACGGCGATACACGGACTTCGCTTTGATCGTGCTGGTCAACGGCGAGACGTCCGGCGGCGGCGAGTTGATTGCAGCGGCCGTGCAGGACGCGTCGCGCGGTCGCGTCGCCGGTCAGCGAACCGTCGGCAAGGCAAGCGTTCAACAAGTCCTCGATTCGACCGAGTACGGACTCCGGTTCCCGTTCAAGGTGTCGTTCGGCGAGTTTTACCGCCCAAGCGGCCGCAGTCTCCAGCGACTGGCCGATAGCAAGCCGTCCGACGATTGGGGTGTGCGTCCGGACACCGGCTACGAAATTCCTTGCAGTGCCGAACTCGATCGTCGGTTGCGACAGCAGTGGATGCTCCATGCACTTCGGCCGGCTGGCAGCCGCGAGGGGTTGCCGGCCGACGACCCCGAGGCCGATCCGGTGCGCACGGCCGCTTTGCGGTTGCTTCGAGACATACTCGCCAAACCGAAGTCGTAGCAAGAAACGACGAATGCGGCGACTCGCTTGAGGAATTCGTCAAACGACCTTATACTATGGGTATCCTCGTTCGATCCCGTCGGGCCGATGTCATGCCGCGCAAGTCGCCAAAGTCGCAAATCGTTGCGTTTAAGGTCGAGGAAGACCTCGCCGAGTTTCTGAACAAGCTGCCGAACAAGAGCGCGTTCATTCGCAAGGCGATCGTCGCGCAACTTGGTATGGCCTGTCCGCTCTGTACCGGGGCCGGTGTCGTCCCGAAGGGCATCCACGACCACTACTCGCCGATCCTGGCGAAGAACGACGCCCGCAAATGCGATATCTGCGGCGAAAAGGAGCGCCTGCCGCGCGATCTCGTCCATCTGAGCGACCGCGAGCGGCCGCGGCTCGAGCAGTTCTTCCACGGAGGCCCGCTCTATTGCGAGTCCTGCTACGCCAAACAGCCGCCCTGCGGCGATTGCGGGATGCACGTCGAACCGAGCCTGATCCCCGATCACTACCGGCGCGTCCACGCGAACTGAGTCATGGAAAGAGTCACCGGACGATAAAGCGGGCGTCAGCCCAGTCTACGTGATCTTGCACGTCGCCACCGCGACCGAATTCGACCACGAGCGTCACCTCCTTGCTGCCGCGAGGAAGCGCCAGGCGAAGCTCCTTTGGCGCTTCGCCCGCAACGATGTTGACCGACGACGCGAGTGACTTTCCGTCCGCTTCAACCGCGACGCGTACCGCGCCGACTCGACTCGCCAACTCGTCGAGGCCGACGAGTGCCTCGAACCGAATTGCACCGGCGGGTACGGCATACGTTGCCCGGCATTCACTGTGCAGTCCGATGCCCTTGTCGAACGTCCCACCGCCGAGACGTAGGTCGGTTCCGGCCGTCGAACTGTCGGCTGCGAGCGCCCAGTGCGTGCCGAGGTACGGCGTGTGGTCGTAGCGTTTGGGCTGCCGGTCGGACAGGTACACCGCCTTTCCCTGGTAAGTGTTGAGTGCGGCGACATCCGCCAGCGGCACGCGGACGGCGGTCCCCGCCAACGTCGTGCCATCGAGTTCGCCTTGATGCAGGGAGGCGGATTTCAGCGATAGCCTAGCACCGTTTCGCAGTACGAGTTGGCGGTACGATCCACGGACCTTGCGCGGCCTCGCCAATTCGCTGTTGAAAAGGATCGCGTCGATCCGGTCGCGGGCCACATCGTTGGCGTCTAGCCGTAGCGGGCCGCTCTCCACCAAACTCGAAGCGGTGCCAGCAAGAGTGTCGCCGTTCGAGAGCCAGACGACATCCTGTTTACGGCGCTCGGCCAACAGCCGCCGGCCCGTTGGTTCGGACGCCCGCGCCGCGGCCCGTGCGGTCAAGAACACGGCAGTCAGCGTCGAAAGGGGCACCCGCAACTCGCGATCCACACCCAGGTCGGCCCGCAACCGGACGGTCTCGCCGGCGATGTCGATGACGGACGCTAGGAGGCGGTCGCCGTTGGCGAATTGGGCGAACGGCCGATCGTGCGGGAAGTGCGGTGGCGGTAAGTCGCGACAGCGCAGCGCCACCACGTCCGCGCCCGGTACCGCCGCGCCACCGGCCACCTGCGCGGTGCCGTCGGCGTCGAGGCGGACGAGTTCGCCAACGGGGCGGTCGTCGCGCGTCGAGTGGAGGACGAACTCCGGCTCGGCGGACGCTAACAGGGCGAGTGCTGCAAGGGTCGCGTTCACTTCTGGAGGATCGGCAGGTAGTTGTTGGGAATCTGCAGAATGATACACGCCATCGCCGTCGCGTAGTCGCTCCCGTAGATCGGGTCACTCCACGCGCCGTCGCCGCGAATGCGGGATCGGGCAAGTAGTTCCTCGCGGATCGTTGGGAACCAGTCGGCCCAGTACCTGCCACCGGCCGTCCACATCACCTGGGCGGCGTAGTAATGGCCATAGTAGTAGTGGCTGTCCTCGCGGCGGAAAAAGCCCTGCCCGCTCGGCCGATGTTTCAGAAGGTAGGCGAGGCCACGGTCTACGGCCTTGTCCTGGTAAATGCCCGCCGAATACAGAGCCGCTAGCCCGGCCGCCGTGCGCGCGAATCCTGAGGCGCTGCCCTGTTTGTAGTAGCTGAATCCGCCATCCGGTCGCTGGCAGGCGCGGACGTACTTGACGCAGTCGTCGACCACCGACTTGGGCACCTCGACGCCCGCATTGCGGGCCGAGCGTAGGGCCATGATCTGGCAAACGGTGACCGAAATGTCGGCGTCGGCCTTCCTCGGCTGATAGCGCCAGCCACCGTCGTTTTGAGACGCGAGGATGACCTGGACCGCTCGGCCGAGGGTGTCGCGGACGCGGCGACGCAACTCGCGATCCTGAACCGTCCCGTGCGACTCGGCCAGGAACAGCGCGCCGAACCCGTGGCTGTACATTGGGCCATGGGTGCTGCCCTCGGAACTGGCGTTGTAGAGGAACCCAGGCGGCAGGTCGGGAGGACGGTTGCCCTCCTTACTCAAGATAAAATTGATGGCGCGCGCGACGTTCGAGCCGTACAGTCCGCGCCCGGGCTGATGACCGCCGGCCAGGAACGCCATGCCAGCGAGGCCGGTGATGGCGACGTTTCCGGCGTACTGCGGGCGGTCGCCGAACGAACCATCGTTCGGAACCTGACTGCGAGCCAGGTAGGCAAGCCCTCGGTCGATGGCCCGCTGCGCTTCCGGGGTGATCGCATCGCGGGCAGCCGAGCCGTCGGGCAGTGCATCAGTATCGTCGCCGGCCTTGGCCTGGCGGCCGAGCGCAAGCGCGGCGAGGCCAGCCAGGCCGCGTGCGAGCAATCGCCGTCGGGTCCACATGACGTTTTTCCTCAGGGCCGCTTCGGTTGCTCGGCGAGGCGGTTGTAGTATTGGCGGACGAGTTCCCGGTAGCGCGGCATGAACTGCTCGCGGTAATAGTGATCGACTTCCTGCCGCATCGTCTCCGGCAGATGCATCTGCCCCGCCGCCTCGAGCCGCCTTGCGAG
>CAZNSL010000103.1:5722-10957 GCA_964574975.1 uncultured Alcaligenaceae bacterium
CGAGCTCGAAGTCCAGGTTCTTCGCCGCCGCCATCATCTCGGCTCGCAGCGTCTCCGGCAGATGACCCCAGATGTCCTTGACGACATCGGACACCGTTTGCGGTTGGTTCTGCGACGATTTGCCGCCCTGTTGCGGCATGCCCGCCTGTGGAGTTGGCTCGCGCTGCTCCTTCGGCTGCGACTGTTGAGAGACGGCCCGCGACGATGGTTGCTGCCCACTAGGTTGTTTGCCGGCCTGTCGCTCGCGCCGCTGCTGCTCGCGGCGCTCCTTGCGCGACTGCGGCTTGGTGCCACTCTGCGGTTGACCGCTGCTCGGCGACGGAGGCGGAGTACCTCCACCCATCGGAGGCTTCTGGTCACCGGAGTCGGGCGGCGGATCGCCCATCGGCGGCGGATCGCCCATCGGCGGCGGGGGCGGTGGGTTCTGTGCCTGTTTGAGGAGTTTGTCGATATCCTTGAGGATTTTATCCTGGAGTTCGCGCGTCGCCGCTCCGGGATCGGGCCGTTGCAGTTGCTTCTCGGCGGCTTGCATGTTCTTGGCCAGTCGCTCGCGGACGACGTTCGGATCCTCATCCTCCGGCTTCGTGTCGCCGGGTTTCTTGTCGTCGGCCTTGGCCTCGGCCGGTTTCTTTGCCTCAGCGGGCTTCGGCTTTCGTTCGAGCCGGTCGGGCGGCTCCTGCGCGGACGCGAAGCCAACCGCTGCGAATACCAACGACATCAGCAGCCATCGCGTCACGGCTTTTCCTCCGTCTGACCGCCTTTGTCCTTCGATTTTGGCCGGTCGTCCGGCGGCTCCTCATGCTGAGGTGGCGCGACGGCTTCGAGTAGTGTGGCCAAGTCCGATTGAGCCTTGCGGATCGCTTCGATCTCAGCTTTCTTGGCCGGCGTCCAGTTCGCCGGATCGGGGTTTGCCCGATCGAACTCCGCGGTGCGATCGTTGACCTCCGCCTGGAGCGACCGCAGCAGCTTGAGCTGCGCCAGTGGCGGAATGCCGTCCTCACCACCGGCACCACTGCCGCCGCTGGATGGCTTGCCTTCAGGACGTGGCGTAGCCGCGGCTCGTCGATCCTTCGGATCGTCCTTGAAAACGTCGAGGAGTTGGTCGAGGCGTTTGAGCGCGGACTTTTGCGGCGACTGAACGGTGGTTCGGTCGTCGTCCCAGGCGTCGAGGTTCCACTGGGCGTCGCGCACGGATTCGACCGCCTCACCAACCGCAGCCATCGACTCGGCAGCCTGCTTGACGAGATATGCGATCACCTTCGCGTCCTTAAACCGCGACTCGCTCAAAGCTCCGACCTCATCGCCGAGACCCTTCTCGCCGTCGGCCACGTCGAACAGACTCTTCTGGTGCGTGGCCCGGCCCCACAGCTTCGCGGCCTTAACCTCCTGGAAGATGCGCTCGGTTTCGGCGAGCAAAGCGTCCTGCCGATCTCGCAAGCCGCGGAGGGCGTCGAGCATCTTCGCTCGCAGTTCACGCTGCAACTCCTCCTCGGCTTCCTTCTTCGCTCGCACCACTTCGTTCTGGGCATCGTCAAGACGGTCGAGCACGTCGTCCTGCTTGTCCTCGGCGTTATCGCCTTGGGCAATCTGGTCGCCGGCCTGCTCCATCGCCCGGCCGGCGCGGCGCAGTTCGCGGCCGGCGTCGTCGCCCTTGATCCGGCTCAACCGCTGTGCCAGATCGCGGACGCGCTCCTGCAACTTCTCCTGCTCGCGCGTCAATTGTTCGAGCGCTTTCTGCCGCTCACCTGGGTCGGCGATTTGTCGGGCGTCGGCCGCCTTCTTCTGCAGCCGCTCCTGGTCGTCGGCCAACTCCGCGAGTTCCTTCTCCGCATCGGCCAACTTCTTGACGAGCCGGTCGGCATCCTTCTGTTCCGGCTCCGCCAGCGCCTGTTGCACCTTGCCGAGGGTTTTCGCAGCCGACTGCTGAGCGGCCTTGGCTTCGCCGAGCTTATTGGCCCCGAGCCGCTCGGTGGCCTCCTTCATCTGCTGAGCCAATCCCGGTTCGGCGGCCTCACGGGCCTGGGCCATCGCCGCGGCCTCGCGTCGCTCCACCCCCGCTACCTCGCGCGCGTCGGCCGCTTGCCGCCGGAGCTCGCCAGCTTCGCGATGCAAGTTCGCTTCTTGCGGCGTGTCCTTCGCTGCCTCAGCCCGCGCCTCCGCGTCGGTAGCCGCCCGTTCCTTAGTCGCGGCCTCCGCCTCCTTGGCGTCGGCCCCCTGCCGGCGATCGTTGAACTTCTTGCCGAGCTTGTTGAGCAAGTCGGCAACTCGCTCGCCAACGGACGCCTGGCGCTCCTTGAGCTTGTTCAGCTCCTCGCGCTGCTCTGGAGTCAGCTTGTCGGGGTCGGCCCCGCGCACACCGGGTTGGTTCTCGAACTGTTCCCGCTGTCGCTCGGCCCGCTCCTGATCGCGCTGAATCATGCCGGCCTCGGCCCGCAGTTCGCGTGCGTCGCTCCAGGGCTTGAGTTGTTCCTGGAGTTCGACCAGCGTTCGCTCAGCCTCGCGCTGGTGTTGAACCGCCTTCGGGAGTGGGCCGCTCTTTCGAGCGGCCGCTGGGACGGCGTCACGTTCCTTGCGGGCGGCGGCGAGTTGCTGTTCGGCTGGGCGCAGTTCCTCCTCCGCAAGCCGACCGAGTTCGGCGGCGAGGGCATCGAGACGATTCTGCTCCGCTGTGCTTGGCTGCGGGTTGTCCTTGAGCGACTGTTGCAACTTACCGACCGCCCCGCGCAGCCCCTCGTTCTTGCCGCCAACGCGGGCCGACAGTTGCTGCTGCTGTTGCTCTGCCTGGAGTAATTTCTCCGCATCCACCGGCGGGACCACGCCGTCCTTGCGCCGCCGCTCGTTCGCGGCATCAGCCCGACGGAGAGCGTCGCGCTGGAGATCGAGCATCTCCTTCAACTCGCGCTGGATGTCGGCCTTGGCCTTTTGGAGCTGTTCGTCGAACACGGCCGGACCGACGACCCGCAACTCGACCTCGTGACTTCGGCCAGGGGCCTTCCACGGCGTCACGTCGTCGAAATCGTCGGCGATTACGGCAAGCGTCAGCACGTCGCCATCGCGGAGCGCCCGGCCATCGGGATGACGCACATCCCCAAGGTTGAAGCGATGTTCGACGCGAACGGCCGTGGGTCGCAGCTTGACCCCCGGCACTGCCACCGGCGTCAACAGTTGTGGCAGAGCTGTGCCGGTGCGGCCGGCGTCGGCGAGCAGTAGCCAGCCGGGCGGTACACTCTGGCCGATACGGTATTCGAGCGATACGGAGCGGACGGCAAACGTCGGATCGACCACCGTAGCGGCGACCGTCACATGCCCGTTCGGTAGAACGGACAGGCTTTCGCGGGCGGCGGACGGGCGTTCGAGGCTGACCGATGGCGATGGGTCCGGCGCGACGCGGACATCGTACGACTTATGTCCGCAGAGACCGCTCGCGTCCTGAAAGCGCACAGTGTAAAGGCCGGGGACGATCGGCTGGAAGTTCAGGTCGAATCGCGTCCCGCCGGCGGAAACGACGGCAGGGACACGGCCCCAGACAGCGTCGCCGGCAGCGAACCGTCCCGCAGCGTCGAGTGGCGAGCCGGCACCGAGCACGAACACGGCCGCCATTGTGACGGAGCGCGGAGGGTCCGTCTCCAGCACGACCCAGGCGCAGGCGATCGGTCGATCCGTCGCGGCCCGTAGCCGGACGAGGGTGCCAGTGACGCACTCGAAGCTTCCGGCCCCGTCGGGCAAGTCGCGGGCCGGCAGGTCCGTGTACGTGGGGAAGTCGAGACTAACGCGCGGCGACGGCCGACCGTCGAGTGGTACTAACTGCGGCGGCGTTAGCACGTCCACATGGGTCCACTTCGTGGCGGCATCGTTGGCCCGCACCATGTAGCGGAACGACCGCGGAACACGGTTGGCTTCGAGCCGGACGTTGAGTGTACCGTCGGCCGTTGCGACCGCCATTTCACTGGCAGGCGCACCGTCGAGGGCGAAGGCGAACGTCGCCCGTTCCGGGATCACCCCCTCGAGGAGGCCGCGGAGTACGAACGGATCGCCGCGCGGCAGCCACGACGGTGCATCCACGGTCAGTACGGTCTGAGGCGGCCACGGGTGGTCGCCGAACGGGTCGGCGAGACGCAGAAGCGCGGTGTGACTGACGGCCGGGTAGATCGCCACAAGACTTGCGGCCACCACGATCAGGCATCCGGCCGCGGCGGACGGCTTGCCAGCGTCGCAGTCGGCGAGGAGATCGTTGAAGTCGCAGTCTTCGGTTTCGCGGACCGCGATGCGTTCGGCCGCACGACGCAACGCCGCCGAGCCGCTGGGATGTTCGGCGAACTGGACGCTGCTCGCCAGCGCGTCGTTCAGCTCCGGGAAGCGTTCCTCAACGCGGAGGGCAAGGGCCAGTTCGTCGTCGAATGCTCGGCGCGGGACAACGAGTGACCGCCTTGCGACGACCACGGTTCCGAGGAGAATTGCCGCGAGTGCGATGGCTCGAAAAAGCGACGGGACGCTGAGGAGGCGGTCGAACAGTCCGACCGCGAGGGCACCGCCGACGACCAGACACGCGAGAAGGGCGAGACCGCGAGCGAGAGTCAGCCTTCGCCCGCGCCGCCGGAGGGCTGCGAGCCGGCCGCGCAGGTCGCGCCGATCCACGCGCGGGTCGAGTACGAGCGGCATGGCGAACTCCCCCGACGGGCACCTCGATCATAACAGCGAATGGCGCTTCCGCAACAGCCACTCGCCGGTAATTGTCGCTAGGACGACGGCGAAAACGAGCGGGTGGTTCCAAAGGGTCCACGGTGGTCGCGGCTGGTGCAGCGTCACGCGCGGCAACTCCGGCAGTTCGCTCGGAAGTCGCTCGGCGTCAGCGAGCGAGTAGAACTTACCGCGACTCACCAGTGCTGCACGCTCCAGGTCGGCAACGTTCAGTTGCAGCCGGTCCATCTCGCCAGGTGGCGGAAGAACGCGCGCTGCCGCCTGCGGCTTCGGGCCGGGCGGACTCGGCGCGGTTAATCGGAAGCGATACTGCCCTTCCGACGTGCGCGGCAGGACCGCCTCGTAGGCTCCGCGGCTGCCGTCGACGTGGGTCAACCGCAGCGTCTGTGCCTCCACTTCGCCGCCAGGGGCGACATACTCGGATGTCACCTGCACCTGCGTGTCGGCTGGCGGCGGTGGGGCATCGTCGGGGAAGCGCACCGTTACACGAACTGGTTCTCCACGTCGGTACGGCACCTGTTTGTCGAGCCGCAGGTC
>CAZNSL010000104.1:0-10894 GCA_964574975.1 uncultured Alcaligenaceae bacterium
GGGAGGGCTAACTCCCTCGCTGGCGCGTCGGGCTCACATTTTTTCCGACTTGCGTAAGGGCCATTCGTTCTCGGTGGCAATGCCCCGCTCCACCCGTTTCGGGAAGGCCACCATGACTGGACTCGTTGCACCGTCTCCGACGTCCGCCTTCGACCGCGCCGATTTGCAGTCGGCCGTGGACGCCGCCGTGGAACATCTGTGGCGGACCCAGCGTGCGGACGGCTCCTGGGAGTCGCCGTGCGATGTCGGCCCGGTGTCCACCGCCCAGATGCTGGTGACGCTGCACTTCCTGGACCGGCTCGATCCGTGGGACGCGGAGGAAGCGGCTCGCTGGTTAGTCGGGCAGCAGCGGCCGGACGGCTCGTTCGCCGCCCACCCGTTCGCCGACTGCGGCGACCTCGGCGTCACGGCGACCGCGTGGGCGGCCTTCACCGCCGCCGGCCGGACGGACGACGACCCGGCCGTCCGCCGGGCGCGGGCGTACGTCGAGGCCAACGGCGGGCTGGACGAGGTGGTCCGCGGCCTCGGTCGCGGCGACCTCGCGGCCATCAACCTCGCCATTGCCGGCCTGCTCGACCCCAAGCGTCTGCCGCGCTTCCCGCTGACGCACTGCCTGATCGAGCCGCTGCGCGACCTGATGCAGCGCCGCTTCAACGGCGCGGTGCTGACGATCTTCCTGGAAACGGCCATCCTCACCCGCCGCCTGCGCGGCGAGTGGGGCCACGACGGCGCGGCCAAGTCGCCGCTGGAGGAGCGAGCGTGCCGGCACTGCCTGAGCTTGCTCGACGAGTTCCAGAATGCCGACGGCAGTTGGTGGAACGCCGTCACGCCGTGGAGTGCCCTGATCCTGACGACGCTGCACGCGATGGCCCTGCCGGAAAGCGTCGACCGCATCGAGCGCGGGCTCGGGCCGCTCGACGCCCTGCGCGTCCACGACGCCGACGGGCTGCACTGGACGGCATTCGGCTGCGGCGGCTGGTCGTCGGCGTTCAACGTCAACGCCCTGTTGGCGGCCGGCGTCGACGCCGACGAGCCGAAGTTGCGGGCCGCCGTCGACTGGCTCTTGAGTTGCCAGATCGAGCGGCCGCAGTCGTCGATCAACAACCGCCGGGCCGGCGTGCCCCGCACCGGTGGCTGGGCGTTCCAGAAGCCGAATGAGTCGCTGCCCGATTCCGACGACACAGGCATCATCCTCAGCGCACTCGGCAAAGCTGCCCGGGCTTCCGCCGACCCGGCGTGGGCCGCGAAAGTGCGGTCGGCCGGCCAGCGCGGCCTGGACTGGCTGGCCGGTATGAAGAACCCGGACGGCGGTTGGGCCACCTACGTCCAGGGGCTGCTCGGCAAACCGGCCGGTCCGCTCATGAGCCGGGCGCTCGACGTGGACCTGACGGACCCCGCGGCGGTCGCGTCGCTGATGTTCGAGCCGCCGGTGGACATCGGCGACCCGCCGTTCGAGGACGTCGCCGGCCGCGTCCTGCACGGCCTGGCCGCGTTCGGCCGGACGCTCGACGACGCCGAAGTGCGCTCGGCCGTCGAGTTCCTCCGCGCCCAGCAGTGTCCCGACGGCTGCTGGTGGGGGCGGTGGATCAACTTCACCGTCGCAACGTCGTGGGTCGTGATCGGCCTACGGTCGGTCGGCGTCGATGCCGATGAAGACTGGATGCGGCGCGGTGCCGACTGGCTGCTCGGCCGGCAGAACGCCGACGGCGGCTGGGGCGAGACGCATCATTCGTACCGCCACCCGGAGCGCGGCGGCCGGGCGGCGAGCATGCCGGCCGTCACCGGGATCGTGCTGGTCGCTCTGTGCGACCTTGGCCTGCGCAACCACCCGGCCGTGGCCCGAGGCGCACGCTACCTGTTGGACCAACAGCGCGCGGACGGCACCTGGGACGGCAACGGCTTCCTGCACACGCTGATCCCGCCGGACACGTTCTACTACTTCTCGCCGCCGGACCATTTCTGGCCGCTGGAGGGTCTGGCCCGCGTCCTGTCCGACGCCGCGCCGCCCGAATCGCGGGCCATGCCGGAATCGTTGTGCGACGAGTTCCTCGACGGCATGCGGTTGCAGGGCGACCCGGCGGCCGACGCGGCGGTCGCGTCGCTGTTCGCGGGCGGCGTTCCGGAGGTCAACGCCTTGCTCGGCGGCCTGATGCGCGGCGACGCCCCGCCGCCGCGACACCTGCCGCCGGCGCTCGCCCAGTACTTCGCCGACACGGCCGCCCTGCCCGACTGGGCCGATCCTGCGAAGATCGCCGCCGCGCAGAAGCTGTTCGCCCGCTACGGCTGGGAGGTGTCGCTGAGCCTGTTCTGCTCGGCGTTGCCGCAAGGGTACTGCTCCGGGCCGTGCTCGCGCTGCATGGGCCGCACCCAGACGCTAACCACGGCCGCTCGTCGCCGCGTCTTCGAGACCGCGCAGTTCCTGTTCGATGTCCTCGACGTGGGCGGCCTGACACCGACCGGCCGCGGCGTGCGAGCGTGCCAACTCGTCCGCCTCAAGCACGCCGTCCTGCGCAACTTGCTCGCGAGCGACCACGACACCGAGCGGGACGGCCTGCCGGTCAACCAGGACGACCTGCACGGTACACTCCTGCTGTTCACGACCGCCCCGCTCGACGTGCTGCACAAGCTCGGCCTGCCGGTCACGGCCGACGCGGAAGCCGCGTGGGTCCACACCTGGGCGGTCATCGGCCACCTCCTGGGCATCGACGGCCGGCTGCTGCCGCAATCGGCGGCCGATGCCGACGTGCGGCTGATGGCGTTCCGTCGGCGGCATTGGGAAGCGACGCCGGAAGGGCAGGCACTGACGCGAGCGCTCGTCGAGCTGATGCAGAGCTATTACCCCGCCCCGCTCGCTCAGGTGCCGGTGGCCCTGATCCGCTACTTCGCCGGCCCGCGCGTCGCGGAGTTGCTGGACCTGCCGAAGATCGACTTCCCGCGGATGGCCGTCGAGGGCGGCATCTGGCTCTCGGCCAAGTGGGCAAGCGGCGACGTGGGCGCGGAGGTCCAGCGGTTCGCCGGGGCGATGAGCCAACACGTCATGAAGGGTTTCTTCCTGCTCCAGTCGGGCGGGCAGTTGAACTGGGTGGAGCTACTGACGGAAGCGACGCGGGCACTGGGCCTCGTCCCGGTGACCGCGGGCGTCGAAGCCCGCTCGCCAGTGCGGCAACTGGCGTACTGGCTGATGAAGGGCGTCGTCGCGGCATCGAAGGCGTGACCGCCAGCCCGGAGCGCCAGCGACGGGTTTGTTCGCCCCGTCGCTGGCGCTCCGGGCTGGCGGGTGTCACCACGCTCGCGCGGCTTCGACCGCCGCGGCCCGCTCGGCCGGGTCGGTCGCGATCATCCGCGTGACCCACGAGCGCAGTTCGGCGTCCGGGCAGTCGGCCAGCGCGGTCGTCACCCGCCGCTCGAACGAACCCGTCAGTTTCGCGTGCCGCAGCGTCGTCAGGTCGCTCGACAACGGGATCGGCCCGCATAGCGCCAGCGCGGCCGTGACGCCGAGGGCGTAGGCGTCCCACGCCGGCGTCGGCGGCTCCTCGCGGTACGCTTCCGGGGCCATGAAGAACGGCGTGCCCGACAGATCGGCCGGGTACGACTCCAACTCCGCCAGGTCGATCGCCAGGCCGAAGTCGATCAGGACCGGCGAACGGTCGGGGCGGCGCAACAGCACGTTGGCCGGCTTCACGTCGCGGTGGACGAGGCGGGCGCGCTCCAGTTCCCGCAAGGCATCGGCCAGTTGAGCGAAGCACGGCCGGGCGTCGGCCGGGTCGAGGCGACCGCGGTCGAGTTCGTCGCCCTGTACCAGTTCCATCAAGACGACCCAGAACGCGCCGACCGGCTCGGCCCGCAAAATCCGCAGGACGTTGCGATGCCGCACCTTCGCGCACAGCAGTGCCTCGCGCGCGCCCCAGCTCAGCACATCGGTGCCGCGGGCCAACACCTTGACGGCGACGACCTTGTTGGTGGCCTGCACGCGACCGGCATAGACCCAGCCCTGCCCGCCGCCGCCGAGGAACTGCTCCAAGACGACGCCGGGCACTTCGACCTCCGGGTGGTCGTCCGGCAGGCGAGCATCTTCGGGGACGGTGCTGGCCTGGTCGAGCGCAAGCGCCGCGGTGAGGTGCGGGGAATGGGGAACGACATCGCCGACCGGCGGCAGGTCGCGCGGATCGGCGGCCGCCAGTACCCCGACGAGGTCCGGCAGTGGGCGGCGCAGGAATTCGGCGGGGTCGAGCGGCATGGCTCCCTCCAATTGGTTTCCGCTGAGAGGACGGCGGAGCGAGCGAAACTTGCACGTCGCGCGACGAGAATTTCTGCCCGAGCGGCCGGCGTAAGCCGGCTGAGTGCGCGAACGCTCAGCCGGCTCATGCCGGCAGCTCAGGAGTGGGATCACTCCGTCCGGAACGGTCCCGCCGGCAGGCCGTCCTTGTTGAACAGGTTGCCGACCGGCCGATTCGTCCAGTTGTAGCGCACCGCGATCGGCTTCGGCACCTTGTCGCACGACACGATCACCCGATCCGGGTTCCTCCGCGGCGTGTTCGCCTCGGCCGGGTGAAATACCTTGTCTTCGCCGCAGACCTCGAAGCCGAGAAGCTTGTCGCCGCGCACCTCCAGGCCGCCGACCGCGTTGTCGAAATACAACAGTAGCCGCGCGCCGCTGCTGCCGATTCGGTTGAACGACTTGAACGCCGGCCCGCTCGCCACCAGCTTCTCGCCGTACGCCACCGCCCGCGCCTGCAGCGCCAGCCGCTGGCCGAGCGGCTCCTTGCTCACCATGTTCTTCGGGCCGACGGCCAAATCGGTCGTCACCACCAGCCCGACCTTCGGCAGCTTCCGCGCCGCCAGCGCCTGGCCCTCGCGCAGCTCGGCGACCGGTGCCGGCGCGTCGATGCCGTGCAACTGCACCACCACGAACGGCACGTCGGGCCACTTCGTCCGCCAGTCGCGGATCAACGCCTGGACCAGCGTGCCGTACTCGGCCGGCCGGCTATTACCCGCGCCGTGGTGCCAAACGACGCCGCGCAGGGCGAACGGCACGAGCGGCGCGATCGCGGCGTTATACGTCGTGGACGCCTCGGCCGAATGCCCCTTGATGGCGGGTTCGGCCCGCAACCCCTCGCGGCTGATCCACGACTGCGCCCCGACCTGGCCACGCGACACGTCGATAACCCCGATGGGCACGCCGAGCGCCTTGTGCAAGTCGCGGGCGAAATAGAACGCCTCGGCCGACACGTTGCCCGCGGTCGTCGGCGTCACCGGCGTCCACGGCAGGGACGCCTCGGATGCCGCCGTCGAGGCGATGAGTACGCGGATTTGCGGTAGGTCGGCCTTCTCGGCTACCTTCGCCCCGTCCGGTACATCGCGCAGCGGCTGCTCGACGTTGTTGCGACCGGCGACTAGCCACACGTCGCCGACCAGGACGCGGCCCAGGCGCGTCGAATGGCCGCCCGAAAACGCGAACAGGGAGCGCGGCATCGAGTTCGCGGCCAGCTTCGGCAACGTCGCGCGCCAGCGACCGTCGGGGCCGGCCGTCGTTTGGACCTGCGCCCCGGAGCCGGGCGGACCGTAGCGCACCGTCACGGTCGCTCCCGGCCCGGCCGTGCCCCACACCGGCAGCGGCGCGTCGCGTTGGAGGACCATGTGGTCGGCGAATGCGGTAGCGAACTTCGGTGCCACCGTCGGCTTCGCGGCCGGGCGGGCGTCGGCCAACGGCAAGAGATCGACGGTCTGGTTGTTCATCTCCGGCCGCTGCACCGACCCGGAGAACTTGCTCAGGACGAACGTCTTCACCTGCGGTTTGACGTACTTCTCCAGGTCCGGCACGGTGACGACGCCGGCCGCGTCCGCCGCCTTGCCGCGGAACGCCTCGATGACGAAGTGGAAGAAGACGCCGTGCTTTAGCTCCGGGCTTTCGTACGCCTTCTCGCCGGCCGAGCAACTGAAGAACGCCGCCACGCCGCCCGGCGGCACCTGCGCCTGCGGCCGTGTGACGCTCTCGACGCTGACCGTCGGCGAGCGGTTGACCTTGGCCCGTGGGTCGTCGCGGCAGGCATCGACGAGCAACAGCTTCAGGCCAGCTTTGCAGCTTTTGAGCCGGGTGTACACCTCGGCGAGCGGCAGCAGCGTGTCGCGGCGGTCGAGGTTCGCGTCGGCCGGGCAGAAGTAGCTGTCCTTTTGCTTGGCGAATTGGACGCCGTGGCCGGCGAACGCGACCAGGAGCGTGTCGCGCGGCTCGCAGAGTTCGACGAGGGCATCGAGCTTGTCGCGGATCTTCCGCGACTCGGGCGCGAGCGCCAGATCGTTGGCCGCGGTCGCGTGCGTCATCAAGAGGACGTTGCCGCTCTTGTAGCCGGCCTTCTCGACGAGGACCGACGCCAATTCGGTCACGTCGGCCTCGGCGTAGGGCAGGTTGGTGAGCTGCGCCGGGTGGTACTTGCCGACGCCGATCAGCAGAGCGTAGCGCGTCTGCGCGGGGGCAAGATCGGTCAACGCGAGCGCGATGACGAGGGTCGTGGCGAACTTAAGCATGGGGTACCTTCTGCTGGAGCTGCCCGAGCAACCGGCCTCTGCGCGGCCGGCCTCTGAGCGGCCGGCGTAAGCCGGCTGAGGTATACGACCGCTCAGCCGGCTTACGCCGGCCGCTCAGAGCGCCGGCCGCTCGGGATCGCGAACCGTCACCGCTTCTCCGTCACGCCGGGATAGCTGTCGGTGCGGAACGGCGTTGCCGGTAGCCCATCCTCGTTCCAGAGGTTCAGCCCCGCGACGTAATTGTGGAACCCGTAGCGCACCGCTTTCGGCGTCTCGATGCCCTCGCACGACACGACCACGGTATCGCCGCGGACGACGGCCTCGGCCGGGCGGAACTTGCGGTCCTCGCCGCACACCTCGAAGCCGACCAACTTGTCGCCGCGGCACTCCAGCCCACCGCCGACGTGGTCGAAACTCAGCACCGCCTTGTTGCCCTCGACCTTCATCGCCTTGTACATCGGCCCGTTGGCCGCCACCTTCTCGCCGTAGGCGATCGCACGGGCCAACAGCGCCAACCGATGGCCGACCGGCTCCTTCTTGGCCGGGTGAATGTCCGTCTCGTCGCCAACGTCGGTGATGACGGCCAGCCCGACCTTCGGCGTCTTCTGCGCCGTCAGCAGTTGCGCCTCGCGCAGCTCCGCGTAAGTTTGGCCGTTCGAGTCTGAGTTGCCGAACGGGGCGAGTTGCACGACCAGGAACGGGAACTCGCGGCCCCAGCGTGCCCGCCAGTCCTCGATCATGGCCGGCAGTAGCGTGCGGTACTCGTACGCCTGGCCGGTGTTCGACTCGCCCTGGTACCACGTCGCCCCGGCGATCGGGAACGGGAGCAGCGGCGCAATCATGCCGTTGTAGAGCGTCGTGGCCGCGAATGCGTTCTTGGCCGGCGACTGCCGCATTCGCGGTCGCGCCGGGGCCTTCGGTGCGGACTTGCCTTCCTTCTTCGCGTCGACCACGGCCCGCCGGTGCTTTTCGAGTTCCTGTTGGTAGCGAGCGCGGTCGGCGCGATTCTCGGCGGCGGCCTTCTCGGGGTCGAAGTCCTTCATGGCCCGGTCGAAGTCCTCGGCGTAGTACCGCAGCGACCCGACGGAGCGGAGCTTGTCGCGGCTGGTCCACGCCTGCGCCGGCGTGCCGCCCCAGCTCGTGTGGATCAGGCCGACCGGCACGTTGAGCGCCTTCTGCAAATCGCGGCCGAAGTAGTAGCCGACGGCCGAGAAGGTCGCCACCGTGTCCGGGCCGCAGATGCTCCACTGGCCCTCGCAGGTCGTCTGCGGCTCACCGGCCGGATTGCGTTTCACAGTGTAGAGGCGAATCTTGTCGTTGGCCGATTTGGCGATCGCCTCGGTCGGTTGGAACGTGTCCCGCAGCCGCCACTCCATGTTCGACTGGCCGGAGCAAACCCAGACCTCACCGACCAGCACGTCGGTCAGTCGCACGCTGTTGTTCGGCCCGGCGACCACGAGGGTGAACGGCCCGCCGGCCGCCGCCGGAGGCAGCAACGCTTGCCAATGGCCGTCGTCGCCGGCGGTGGCCGTGTCGGACTGGTTGTTGAGGGTGACGGTCACGGCCTCGCCGGGCCGGGCGGTCCCCCAGACCGGCAGCGGCACGTCGCGCTGGAGGACCATGTGATCGGTGAACAGCGGGTGCGGCCGCACGTCGGCGCGGGCCGGCACGGTGAGCGCGAGGGCGGCGAGGAGGAAGAGCGTGCGGCGCGACATGGTGCGGTGAGTCTCCGGCGGGTGTGGTGAGGACGCGCGGTGTGCGCGTTCACACTACGCCAAGCGTTGACAACTGTGTAGGTCCGGCGGTTAACCTCGCGCCTACAATGATGCCGACACACGACACGTCTCCTGGAGGCCGCCGGATGCGCCGCTGGATCATCGCCGTTGCCCTCGGCTCGCTCGCCGGAGCCACCGTTGCCGGGGAGTCCGCCACCGAGCGCGGCCGCAACGCCCTCACCGGAAAGACGTACATCCCCGCCATCTGGTCGCGCGGGGCCTACGACAAGCTCTGGACCCGCTGGGCCAAGGAGAAGCCGGCCGATTACGACGCGGCCGTGCGCGAGGTCTACGGCCTGCACCCCGCTCCGTACTCCAACGGCGGCCTGCCGATGGGCCTGCGCAACGCCCCGCGCTTCTTCCAGGCCGGCCTGGCCATCGACTGCCTCGCCTGCCACGGCGGTGCGATCCACGGCCAAAGCACCATCGGACTCGGTAACAGCTCGCTCGACGTGCAAGCGGTCTTCGAAGACCTCAACATCGTCGATAACCTGCCGGGCCTGCCGTTCCGCTTCTCGAACACCCGCGGCACGAGCGAAGCCGGCACCATGTCGGTCTACCTGATCGGCAAGCGCCACCCCGATCTCTCGTTCCGCGCCAAGCCGGTCGGGCTGGCGTTGCACGACGACCAGTGCGAGGACGTGCCGGCGTGGTGGCTACTGAAGAAGAAGAAGACGATGTACTTCACCGGCGGATCCGACGCCCGCTCGGTGCGGTCGATGATGCAATTCATGATGGGCTCGATCGTCGGCCCCAACGGCTTCGCCAAGGCCGAGGCCGACTTCGCCGACATCCGCCAATACATGCTGTCGCTGGAGCCGCCGAAGTACCCGTACCCGGTCGATGCGAAGCTGGCCGCTCAGGGCGCGGCGATCTTCCGCGAGACGTGCGCCCGCTGCCACGGCACCTACGGGGCGAACTGGACCTACCCGAACAAGATCGTGCCGCTGGCCGAGATCGGCACCGACCCGAAACGCTACGAGGGCATCACGCAAGCGTTTGGCGACTACTACGACACGACCTGGTTCGCCCAGGCCGAGCGCGGCGACGGCCCGGCGTACAAGTCGATGCCGACCGACGGCTACCAGGCTCCGCCGCTCGATGGCTTGTGGGCGACCGCGCCGTACCTGCACAACGGCTGTGCCCCGACGGTGTACCACGTCCTGAACTCGAAGGCCCGACCGGCGGTGTTCACGCGCTCGTTCAAGACAGGCGCAGAGGATTACGACCCGGTGAAGCTCGGCTGGAAGTACCGCGAGTGTCGCCCGGCCGACGCGTCGCTGCCGCCGCGCGAGCGCCGCAAGGTGTACGACACGTCGCAGCCGGGCCGCTCGAACGCCGGCCACACCTACGGCGACGACCTGACCGAGCCGCAGCGCCTGGCGGTGATCGAGTATCTGAAGACGATTTAGCGTGCGTTGCCAGCCCGGAGCGCAAGCGACGGGACGAGTCTCCCGTCGCTCGCGCTCCGGGCTGGCACGCACGTTTGCCTTGCCCCCGCCGCCACCGGAAGGTAAACCAACCGCCATACCCATCCACGGAGGCGGTTCGATGATCCCGATCGACTTCGCCGGCAAGGTCGCACTCGTGACCGGCGTCGGCGACAACGAGAGCTTCGCCTGGTTCATCGCCAAGGCGCTCAACGCCGCCGGCGCGAAAATCGTCCTCGCATGCCACCCGCGCATGGTCGGCATCGTCGAGAGCTTCCTCAGCCGCGAGCAGGACAAGGAGTCGCGGCAGCTCCCCCACGGCGGCGGTGAACTCAAGGTCGAGAAGGTCCTCGCTTGCGACGTGGCGTACGACACGATGGCCGACGTGCCGGACGCGGTGAAGTCCGACCGGCGCTACGCCAAATTCAGCGACTTCTCCATCCAGGGCACCGTGGACGCCGTCGGCAAGGAGTTCGGCGGCATCGACATCGTCATCCACTCCGTCGCGTTTAGCCGCGAGATCACCAAGCTGATGAAGGACACGAGTCGGGCCGCGTATTTCGAAGCCCTCGGCATCAGCGCGTACTCGCTGACCAGTCTCCTGCGGGCGGCGGAGCCGTACATGGCCAACCGGCCCGGCGGCGCGTGCGCGGTGGGGCTGACCTACCTCGGCGGCGACCGCGTCGTGCCCTATTACGGCGGCGGCATGTCCACGGCGAAGGCCGCGCTTCAGATCGACGCGAAGCAACTCGCGCACAACCTCGGCTCGAAGGGCATCCGCGTCAACCTGATCTCGGCGGGGCCGTATGCGAGTCGGGCGGCGCGGTCGATCCGGCCCGGCGAGTTCGAGAAGTCGATCGAGTACGCGGCCGTGCGATCGCCCCTGCCGCGGGGGATCAAGCCGGAGGAAGTCGCGGACGCCACCGTATTCCTGTGCAGCTCGCTCGCGTCGGCGGTGACGGCGCAAATCCTGTACGTCGATTGCGGCTACCACGTCATGGCGGGGTAGCGGTAGAATACGCTTCTGCGAAGCGTCGCTAACCGCGTCACTGAAATCCGGGCATGCCCGCCATCTTCTTCGCCGACCTCGACGCCCTGCGGCTGGCGCTGGCCAGCGGCGCAGTGCCGTCGGCGGTCCACCGCGCCCCGGCCCGGGCCGGGGCC